>NZ_JBSWXU010000022.1:0-54596 GCF_056160785.1 Mycobacterium sp. ABE4_509
GCCCACCACGGTGCGGGCCCGTCCCGGATCGACGTTGGCCCGGTGAAATCCCCAGGACGGAATCCGGCGCCAGACCTCCGGCGACGGGGGGACACGCAGGTGCGCGGGCGCGGGGCCGGGCGCGGGCTGCCCGTAGACGCTCACCAGCCGGCGCCAGGCCCGTCGTGCGTCCTTGCCCGACACGCGCTGCTCGAGCACGGCGGGAATCAGCGCCTCGACGACCCGGCCGGTGCGGCCCAGCCGCAGGTGCGGCACGCGCCGCAGCGCGGCCGCGATGGTGGGTTCGCTCGGCGCGAACCCCGACGGGTCGTCGTCGGCTCCCAGCAGGCCCGGCAACCCGTCGACGAACTCGGCGGCGCCGGGGCCCCAGGCCTCGCATTCCACCGTGTCGGGTGCGGCGTGCCGGATGCGCGCGGTGACCGGACCGGTCGTCGTCAGGCTGGTGCGCCAGATCGTTCCGTCGACCTCGTCGTGGTGGCAGGGGTCGCCGCGGCCCCGGCGCAGCGGCGCCAGCGTCAGGCCCGGGCTCGCCGGCCCGGCGAAGGCCACGCTGGCCGATCTACGCACCGGGTCAGCCTAAGCGCCGACACTGACATCGGCCTTGTCCGGATAGAACGCGACGTGGCCGGCGATCTGCGCGACCGCGGCGAAGGGCCGTTCGTAGGTCCAGAGCGCGTCGGTGACGACCGCGCCGTCCCCGGTGGCCACGTTGTAGTAGCTCGCGTCCCCCTTGAACGGACAGTAGGTGGTGGTGTCGCTGCAGGTCAGCTGCTCGGTGGCGACATCGGCGAGCGGGAGGTACTGCACGGCGGGGTAGCTGCCTTCGCGCAGCGTCAGCGCGGCGTCGCTCTCGGCGACGATCTCACCGCCGACGCGGACCACGACGTGTGCGCCGGTCGGTTCGACGGTGATCGGGTGGGTCTCGGTCGGGGTCAGCTCGGGTCGGTCGCTCATGGGTCCATTCAACGCCTGGACAGCCCGTCAGTGCGGTCGTCCGGCGATCCTGTCGGCGACGACGGCGATCGGTGAGGTGCCGGCCCGGCCCCTCTCCTCGTGCCAGTCGGCGGCCTTGTAGGCCAGGTACATGCCGCGCACCCCGATCCAGCGCAGCGGTTCGGGTTCCCAGCCGCGCGACCGGTGCCCCACCCAGGGCAGTCCGGTCAGCTCGGAGGACCGGCCCAGCGCGAGATCGGTCAGCGTGCGGGCGGCCAGGTTGGTCGCGGTGACGCCGTGCCCGACGTACCCACCGGCAGCGCCCAGCCCCGTCGACGGGTCGAAGCCGACGGTGGCCTCCCAGTCCCGCGGCACCGCCAGCACCCCGCACCAGCCGTGCGCGATCGGCACGTCGGCGACCTGGGGCAGGATCGCGTGCAGGGTCCTGCGCAAGTGGGTGACGGTGCGTTCGGGCACCTGTCCGTCGCGGTCGATGGCCGAGCCGAACCGGTACGGCACGCTGCGCCCGCCGATGGCGATCCGGTTGTCGACGGTGCGCTGGGCGTAGAAGAAGCCGTGTGCGGTGTCCCCCAGGGTTTCGCGGCGCTGCCAGCCGATCTGATCCCAGATCCGATCGGGGACGGGTTCGGTGGCGATCATCGAGCTGTTCATCGGCAGCCAGCGCCGCTTCAACCCGGGCAGCGCCGCGGTGAATCCCTCGGTGGCGCGCAGCACGATCGGCGCTCTGACCGTGCCCCACGGCGTCGTCGCGGTTCCCGCGGCGATGGCGGTCACCGGCGAACGCTCGTAGATCTCGACGCCGAGCCGTTCGACGGTGTCGGCCAGGCCCCGGGCCAGCCGCGCCGGCTGGATCCGCGCGCAGTGCGGGTTGTGGTAGGCCGCAAGCACCCCGTCGAGATGGATACGTTGCGCCGCTTGATCTTCGGTGAGCTCGACGATGCCGTTCACCTGCCAGCGGCGTTCGGCCGCGGCGGCGGCGGCGAGCCGGGCCGCCTGCGCCCGGTTGCGCGCGATCTCCAGCGTTCCGCCCTTGACGATGCCCGCGTCGATGCCTTCGGTCGCCGCCACCGCGATCACCTCGTCGACGGCGTCGTTGAGGGCACGCTGCCAGGCCAGGACGCTCTCGCGGCCGTACCGGCGGGCCATTCGTTCGCGGTCACCCGGCACCAGGCCGGAGAGCCATCCGCCGTTGCGTCCGGACGCCCCGAACCCGGCGAACCGGGCTTCGAGCACCGCGATGCGCAGCGAGGGATCCGCCCGCTTGAGGTAGTAGGCGGTCCACAGGCCGGTGTAGCCCGCACCGACGATGCAGACGTCGGCGTCGCGGCTGCCGGGCAGCGGCGCACGCGGCACCGGGGGTCCGTCGAACCAGTGCGAGACGTGGCCGTTCGACGGACCCGGGGTCAGGCGGTTGGGCACCGACGCAGCCTAGTGGGCGGCCCGCAGACCGACCCAGAACTCGGCGGCTTCGGCGATGGACTCCTCGACCGGCCTGGGTTGCCAACCCAGTTCGCTGCGGGCCTTCGCACAGTCCAGCCGGGCTTCGGCGCGCATCAGCCGCAGCGAGCCCAGCGACAGCCGCTCGTCGGTGCCTGTCAGCCGGGCCTTGGCGCTGCCCAGCGCGGCCATCGCGTATGCCACCGGCAGCGGGAGCGTCCTTGCCGGGGGCGGCACCCCGGCGGCCTGCGCGGCGATGCGCACCACCTCGGCGTTGGAGATCATCTTCTCCGAGATCAGGTATCGCTGGCCGACCCGCCCCAGGTCCGCGGCCAGCAGCATCGCCTCGGCCGCATCGTCGATCCCGACCGCCTCCAACTCGATGCCGCCCATGACGAACGGCAGCTTGCCGAACGCGGCGCCGGTGATGATGGCCCCGTGCGGGGTGCGGCCCCAGTCCCCGCCGCCGTAGGTGGTCGACACGCACATGGCCACCGCGGGCAGGCCGTGGTCGCGCACGTAGTCCATCACGAGGTTCTCGGCCAGTACCCGGGACCGGACGTAGGGGGTCAGCCCGGACAGGTCGGCGATCACGTCGTCCTCGGTGGCGACCCGGCCGCGCCGGCGCCCGACGGTGACGTAGCTGGAGGTGAACACGAACTTCTGCAGCCCGGCCGCCACCGCGGGCTCGACCGCGACGTCGAGGACGTTGCGGGTGCCCTCGACGTTGGTGCGGAACAGCGGGGCCGGGTCCCGCAGCCAGCCCCGGGTGTCGACGACGCAGTAGTAGACGGTTTCGCAGCCGGTCATCGCCTCGCGAAGCACCGCGTCGTCGAAGATGTCGCCGACGTAGCGGGTGACATCCAGGTCGTCGATGCCGGTGGTGCGGGCGCCGTCGCGCACCATCACCCGCACCGGGGCGCCGGTGTCGACCAGCCGGCGGGTGACGTGGCTGCCGAGGTAGCCGTTGGCCCCGATCACCAACACCGGGGCGGGCGAGGATCCGGTCACCGGTCGGCGCCCATCTGGGTCAGCCACGCGGCCGCCTCGTCGGGCAGTGCGCCCAGTTCCCTGGCCTTGCGGCACCACTTCACCGTGGCCTTGACGAACCGCAGCGGGTTGTAGATGTCTTCCTGGCGGCACCACCTGCCGTCCCCGGCGTAGGTGACGATCGAGATGTTGGTGGCACTGATGATCGTTCCGTCGCCGGGGTCGCGCATCGGGTTGTCCAGTTCGCAGATCACCCGCCCGGTGGCTTCGTCGAACACCGCCCACAGCGACGGAAACGACGTCATGTAGCTGCCGGGAAAGGTTTCCATGGTCTTCCAGATCCACGGCCGCACCTGTTCACGGCCGCGCATCGTGCCCGCGGCGTGCTCGATGTAGAGAACGTCGTCGGTGTACTGGTCCACCCACGGATCCCAGTCGCGGGTCCGGGCCGCGGCGTCGACCGTCTGCTCGAACCCGGCGAACGCCTCGACCAGTTCCCCGCGGGAGAAAGTGTTGCCCGTCACAACAGGAAAATAGAACACGTTCTACCCGGTCTTGTCGAGAGCGCCCGCCCACGAGCCGGATTAAAACCGCTGACCAGGCGGTTATACGCAACGCTATGACACGCCACTACAACAGGAACCCGGCGGCGGTGGACGCGCTGTCGCCCGAGCAGTACCACGTGACCCAGCGCAACGGCACCGAACGGCCCTTCACCGGCGAATACTGGGACAACCACGAGCCCGGCATCTACGTCGACGTGGTCTCCGGCGAACCGTTGTTCGCCTCCGTCGACAAGTTCGATAGCGGTTCGGGCTGGCCGAGCTTCACCCGGCCCGTCGACGCGCAGAACGTCTTCGAGAAGCGCGATTTCTCGCACCTGATGCTGCGCACCGAGGTCCGTTCGACGCACGGCGACAGCCACCTCGGGCACGTCTTCGCCGACGGACCGCGCGATCGGGGCGGGCTGCGCTACTGCATCAACTCCGCGGCCCTGCGGTTCGTCCACCTCGACGATCTCGAGGCGCAAGGATATGGGCAGTACCGTGAATTGTTCGAAGCAACCGAAAAGGAGCAAGCGTGAGCGACGACAAGCGAGCCGTGCTGGCCGGTGGCTGCTTCTGGGGCATGCAGGACCTCATCCGCAAGCAGCCGGGTGTGGTGTCGACCCGGGTCGGCTACACCGGCGGCCAGAACGACCACCCGACCTACCGCAACCATCCGGGTCATGCCGAGGCGGTCGAGATCGTCTACGACCCGGCGCAGACCGACTACCGGGCGCTGCTGGAGTTCTTCTTCCAGATCCACGACCCGACGACGAAGAACCGGCAGGGCAACGACGTCGGCACCAGCTACCGCTCGGAGATCTTCTACGTCGACGACGACCAGCGTCAGGTCGCGCTGGACACCATCGCCGATGTCGACGCGTCCGGGCTCTGGCCCGGAAAGGTCGTCACCGAGGTGAGTCCGGCTCCTGATTTCTGGGAGGCCGAGCCCGAGCATCAGGACTACCTGGTGCACTACCCGGGCGGGTACACCTGCCACTTCCCGCGGCCGGGCTGGAAGCTGCCCAAGCGCACCGAGGTCTGAGGCCGGCGGCCGCTAGCGTCGGGACAAGACCACGCGGCCGCCCCCCTTGGGGGTGAAGGCGACGCCACGGGCATGGACCTTCTCCGGCGGCGCCGTGCTGGTCTGCAGCGTGAAGTTCCGCAACACGGTCCGCAGCACGATGTCCATCTCGACGTTGGCGAACGCCGCACCGACGCAGCGCCGGGTGCCGCCGCCGAACGGGATGTGGGCGAACGTCGACGGCCGGCGGCCGACGAAACGCTGCGGGTCGAACCGGTCCGGGTCGGGGAAGTCCTGCGCCCGGCGGTGCATCTCGGCGATCGCGACGACGATCGAATAGTCCTGGGGGATCACGTATTCGCCGAGTTCGAAGGTCGGCGCGTAGACCCGCCGGCCGGCGAAGTCGATCACCGTCCGGACCCGTTGTGTCTCCAGGATGACCGCCTGGCGGTACTCGTTGTCCTCGGTGTCGGCCTCGGCGGCCAGGCGGGCGAGCACGTCGGGATGGCGGGTGATGCGCTCGAAGACCCAACCCAGTGTGGCGGCGGTGGTTTCGTGGCCGGCGGCCAGCAGTGTCAGCAGCTCGTCGCCGATGTCCTGGCGCGACATCGACGAGCCGTCTTCGTAGGTGCTTCGCAACAGCATCGCCAGGACGTCGTCGCGGGTGTCGAAGTCCGGGTCGGCCCAAACCGCGTCGATCAGCCGGCCGATCACCTCGTCGTACTGGCGCCGGTAGCCGGCCAGCCGTCCCCACGGGCTGAACCTGCCGTAGGTCCGGCTCGGGGTCGGCACCTGTGCGAGCCGCGAGCCGAGCGTCACCCAGGGCGGGATGATGCGCCGCAACTCGTCGAGGTGTGAGCCGTCTGCGCCGAACACCGCCCGCAGGATCGCGTTGAGCGTGATGCGCATCATCGGCTCCAGCACCTCGAACGGCTCACCGTCGGGCCAGCTCGCCGCCTCACGCAGGGTCTCCTCTTCGAAGATGGCCTCGTAGTTGCGGATGCTCTTGCCGTGGAACGGCGGGGTGAGCAGCCGGCGCCGGCGCCGGTGGTCGGCGCCGTCGAGCGCGAACACCGAACCGGAACCGAGTACCCGCGACAGGTTGGGCTGGATGTTGCCGACGTCGGCGATGTCGGCGGTGAACAGCTGTTTGGCCAGTGCCGGATCGGCGACGATGACGGTGTGGCCGAAGATCGGCAGATGCAGTGTGAACGCGTCGCCGTAGCGGCGGACCAGTTGTGCGACGGTCCATTTGCGCGCCGCCGAGAAGCCCAGACCCTGCAGGACCCGCGGGATTCGCGAGACCGGGGGCAGTGCCGGCTGCAGCACCGGCCGGGGTGCCCGCCCGGTGTCGGCGATCATTGTTTCGGTCATTGGCATCCCCACTCCGAGAGTTGGTACTTCGGTGTACCAGCGTCTTGTGGGGTACGGTACCGGTCAGTACCAGGGCAGCGCAAGGGTGGGAGGGCATCATGGCTGCGGCGCCCGCACCCGCGGTGGCCGACCGGCTTCTCGACGGCCTGGCCGCCTCCATCCGCGAGCGGGGCTACCGCGAGACCACCGTCGCCGACATCGTGCGCCAGGCCCGCACCTCCAAACGCACCTTCTACGAACAGTTCCCCGGCAAGGAGCAGTGCCTGATCGAGCTGCTGCGCCGCAACAACGCCGACCTGATCGTCGGCATCCTGACCGCCGTCGACGCCGAGGCGGACTGGCGGATACAGATCCGCCAGGCCGTCGACGCCTACGTCGGGCACATCCAGGCGCGCCCGGCGATCACGCTCAGCTGGATCCGGGAGGCACCCGCGCTCGGCGCGGCCGCCCAGCCGCTGCACCGCCAGGCGATGCAGCGGCTGACCGACATGCTGGTCACCCTCACCGGCAACCCCGGGTTCCGCCGGGCCGGCCTGAGCCCGACCACCGAGCCGATGGCGCTGATCCTGCTCGGCGGGCTGCGGGAATTGACGGCGCTGTTCGTCGAGGCCGGCGGCGATGTGCGCGACATCGCCGACCCCGCGGCGGCCGCTGCCACCGCGCTGCTCGGCCCCCGCTGAGGTCAGCCGAGGATCAGCCGCGCCGAGCGCTCCAGCCGCCGCGCGATCTCGGCATAGGAGACGTAACCCATTCCCGCGCGCACCAGCGCCCCCGAATAGAGCATCTCGAGCGAGTCGATCACGTCCGGGTCGGTGTCGGGCCCCAACGCACCGGCCAGCCGGTCCCGGATGTCCTGGCCGATCCGCAACCGCAGCACCTCGACGTCGGGATCCTTTCCCAGCAGCGCCGTCGTCACGGCCCCGGCGAAATCCGGTTCGTCGGCGACCAGCAGCGAGATGTGGCCGAGCACCGCCACCACCCTGGCAGGCGGGTCCGCGGTGTCGTGGACAGTGTGTGGTGAGTTCGCCAGCCGCCGCCAGAACACCTCGGCGACCAGGTGCTCCTTGGAGGAGAAGTACGTGTAGGCCGTGGCCGCACCCACGCCGGCCTCCGCGGCGACCCGGCGCACCGTCAGGGCCGCGAAACCGTCCCTGCCGAGCAACTCCACCGCGGCGCGGCCCAGCCGCTCAACCGTGTCGGCCTGTCTGGCCGTCAGACGGCGCCGAGTCGACTCCAGGGCCGGATCGGACACATGTCCGGACGCTACTACAACGACCTGGGGCCAGCAACGGTAGGTTGGGCTCGATGACTGATACCGACACCGCCCTGCCACCGGCGGCCGCCGCGCTGTTCGACCTCGCCGAGCGGGTCACCGGATTCATGCCCGCCGACGAGGGCCGCGCGCTCTACGACACCGCGGTGCGCTACCTGGGCGACGGCGTGGCCGTCGAGATCGGCACCTACTGCGGGAAGTCGACGGTGATGCTCGGTGCCGCCGCCCAGCAAACCGGCGGACTGGTCTACACGATCGACCACCATCACGGCTCCGAAGAACACCAGGCCGGCTGGGAGTACCACGACACCTCCATGGTCGACCCGGTCACCGGCTTGTTCGACACCCTGCCGACCCTGCGCCACACCTTGGACGCCGCCGGCTTGGACGACCACGTGGTCGCCGTGGTGGGGCGCTCCCCTGTCGTGGCGCGCGGATGGCGAACACCGTTGCGGCTCTTGTTCATCGACGGCGGCCACACCGAAGAGGCCGCCAGCCGGGACTTCGACGGCTGGGCACGCTGGGTGGACCTGGGCGGGGCCCTGGTGATCCACGACGTCTTCCCGGACCCGGCCGACGGGGGGCAGGCGCCCTACCACGTCTACCGGCGCGCCCTGGATACCGGAGAGTTCCGCGAGGTCGCGGTCACCGGATCGATGCGGGTGCTCGAGCGCACCCTCCGTGCCGGCAACAGCTAACGCTCGCTGGTCGCGCACTCGCAGTCGTAGTCACCCTCGAGCCCGCGCGGCAGATCAGCCCCGCGGAAGATCCCGGCGCCCGGCGTCGCCGAGGACAGCGCGTCGGCGGCCAGGATGACGGCGGCACCGGTCCAGGTGGTCCGCTCCACCGGCCAGCGCTTGCCGTCGGCGTACACCAGGCCCGTCCAGTACGAACCGTCCTCCTCGCGGAGGTGGTGCATGGCCGCGAACTGGGTATGGGCCCGGGCCCGATCACCGATCGCCTCCAGCGCCATCACCAGCTCGCAGGTTTCGGCGCCGGTCACCCACGGTCGATCGTCGACACAACGGATCCCCAGGTCGGGCACCACGAAGTCGTCCCAGCGCTCGTCGATGCGGGCCCGCGCCCGCGGACCGCGCAGCGCCCCGCACAGCACCGGGTAGTACCACTCCATCGACCAGCGATCCTTGGCCACGAACGCCTCCGGATGGTCGGCGATCGCGTGGCCAAGCCGGCCCGCCGCGACCTCCCATTCGGGTTGCGGATCGTCGACGTAGTCGGCCAGCGCCAGCGCACACCGGATGCTGTGGTGGATGCTCGCGCATCCGGTCAGCAACGCATCCTCGGTGATACCGGACGGGCTTGCTCCCCAGGCGATCTCACCGGTGGCCAGTTGCAGACCGAGGACGAAGTCGATCGCCTTGGCCACCACCGGCCACATCGTCTCGGCGAACCGCCGGTCCCCGGTCACCAGCACGTGATGCCACACACCGGTGGCGATATAGGCACAGAAGTTGCTGTCGCTGTTGGGATCCTCGATGACACCGTTGCGCAACTGGATCGGCCAGGTGCCGTCCTGGCGCTGGTTGCGCAGCGACCAGTCGAATGCAGCCCGGGCGGGCTCGAGCAGCCCGGCGACCGTGAGCGCCATCGCGTTCTCGATGTGATCCCAGGGGTCGGTGTGCCCGCCCACCGACCACGGGATGGCGCCCGACGACTCCTGGGTCGCCGCGATCGACTCCGCAGTCCGGCAACACTGCTCAGGCGTGAAAACGCCTGCAACACCTGGGATATCCGGCATCAGCCGACCGGCTTCCGGAAGTACAGCGCCACGCTCTTGCCGATCACCGGGTTGAGTACCGACTCGGCGGTGCGGGTGAGCCACGGCTGGCTCATCATGTCCCACACCAGCAGCTTGTGGTAGCCCGCAACCGCCGGATGATCTGATTTCTCTGTTCCGACAGCACATTTGAGCCACCAGAACGGCGAGTGCAACGCATGCGCATGATGGGTGTGGTTCAGGGTGAGACCGTGCGCCACGACCTTGTCGCGCAGCTCGTCGGCGCGGTAGATCCGGATGTGGCCGCCCTCGTTGGCGTGGTATTCGTCCGAGAGTGCCCAGCAGATCCGCTCCGGCAACCACCGTGGAACGGTGATCGCCAGCGCACCACCGGGTTTGAGCACACGCACCAGTTCCGAGATGGCACGGTCGTCGTTGGGGACGTGTTCGAGTATCTCGGAGGCGATCACGCAGTCGAAGGTGCCGTCTTCGTAAGGCAGGTCCAGCGCGTCGCCCTTGACCGTCTCCCCCTTGGCCGACGCCGGCACCTCCCCTTCGGCCTTCATCGCCTGCATGATCTCGTCGACGTCGTTGAGGTCGGCGGCGTTCTGGTCGAAACCGACGACATCGGCACCCCGGCGGAATGCCTCGAACGTGTGTCGCCCTGCGCCGCACCCGACGTCGATCACCTTGGAGCCTGGGCCCACCGGAAGGCGGTCGAACTCGACGGTCAGCATGCGCCGACCTGTTCGCAGGCCCGCTGGTACACCGCGACGGTCTGCGCGGCCACCGACTCCCAGCTGAACACCTCCAGCGCCCGCCGGCGCCCGTTGGCACCGAGCCTGCGCAGTTCCAGCGGTGAATCGAGCAGCTCGCCGAGGACAGCGGTCAGCTCGTCCACATCGGCCGGTGTCACCAACCTCGCGCATTCGCCGTCGGGGCCGACCACCTCTGGCAGCGCCCCGGTCCGGCTGGCCACCACCGGGGTACCGCTGGCCATGGCCTCCACAGCGGGCAGCGAGAACCCTTCGTAGAGCGAAGGGATGCAGGCGACCTCAGCCGAGGCGAGCAGACTGGCCAGCTCGGCGTCGGTCAACCCGCTCGAACTGTGCACGATGTCGGAGATACCCAGTTCGGCGATGAGCTTCTCGGTCGGACCGTTGGGCTCCAGTTTGGCGACGAGCTGCAGTTCCAGGTCGCGCTCCACACGCAGCCGGGCCACCGCGTGCAGCAGATGGCTCACGCCCTTCAACGGCACATCGGCGCTGGCGATCGCGATGATGCGGTTGCGGACCCGCTGCGCCGACGGCTGGAACAACTCGGTGTCCACACCCAGCGGCACCACCTGCAGCTGCTCGGGATCGACCGCGAAATCCTCGGCGATGTCGGCGGCCGAGGCCGACGACACCGTCAGCAGCTCCGGAATCCGGCGGGCGACCTCCTTCTGCATCTCGGCGAAGCCGTACCAGCGCCGGACCAGCGGTTTGCGCCACCAGCGAGCGGCGGCGACGTCGAGGACCCGGTCCCTGGTGATCGGGTGGTGCACCGTGGCCACCACCGGTAGACCCGATTCGGCGATGGTGAGCAGCCCGGTGCCCAGGCACTGGTTGTCGTGCACGACGTCGAAGTCGTCGCGCCGGTCGGCCAGCAGCCGCGCGACACGCATGCTGAACGTCCGCGGCTCCGGGAAGCCTGCCGTCCACGTGGTCAGCAGCTCCCGGACGTCGATGCTGGTCTTGATCTCGGTGGGAAGCGGGATCCGGAACGGGTCGGGCTCGCGGTAGAGGTCGAGGCTGGGCACCTTGGTCAGCCGCACCCGGGGGTCGAGACCGTCGGGGTAGGGCTGGCCGGAGAACAGTTCCACGTCGTGGCCGAGTTCGACCAGGCCGCGGCTGAGGTGCCGCACATAGACGCCCTGGCCACCGCAATGGGTCTTACTCCGATAGGACAGCAAGGCGATACGCATGGTCAGCTCACATATCCCATGACGGGCACCGGCGCGCCGATCCAGGTTGGAATGCCGCACTGGGCTGGCCGAATCGAGTGGTGCAAGGAATCCGAACCCTCCCTGGACATGTGTCCAGACTATAGTTTGACGTGCTAGCTGACGCAACGCGTCTGCTAGCTCTGACTACCACAACCTGCGTCGAACGTCCTGTTCACCCCTGGTTACACCCCGTCTTCACCTGGGCGGGAAACCGCCGGTGGCGACCGGGCCCCAGCGCTGCGGAGTGACTCTGATCAGGCACTTACCCTGGTCTGCCATCGCCTTGCGGTAGTCGTCCCAATCCGGATGCTCGCCGGCCACCGACCGGAAGTACTCGACCAGCGGTTCGAGAGCCTCGGGCAGGTCGATGACCTCGGCTGGTCCGTCGACCTGGACATAGGGGCCGTTGAACTCATCGGACAGCACGACGACGCTGGCGTGCGGCCGCCGCCGGATGTTGGCCGACTTCGCCCGCTGCGGATAGGAGGCGATCACCAGCCGTCCGCCGCCGTCCACACCGCCGGTGACCGGTGAGCTCTGCAGCGATCCGTCCGCGCGGAAGGTGGTCAGCACCATCCGGTGGCGGGGACCGATGAAGTCGAGCAACTCGGGCAGGGCGACGACGTCGGCGGTAGCGAATTTCCTGGCCATCGATCCAGGGTATCCAGCACGACCGTGCCGTTACAGTTGGGCGCGTCTGCGACAAGGAGTGGACATGGCGGAGTTCGACGCACTCGGCGAGTGGCGGCGCTACGGCAAGGTTCCGGTCGCCGCCGGCCTGGGCTACTCGATGGGCGTCATCCACGTGTACTCGCTCGGCGCGTTCATGGAACCGCTGCAGAACACCTTCGGCTGGAGCCGCGCCGAAACCTCGGTGGGCCTGACCATCGTCGGCATGGCCGCCGCGGCCGCGGCGCTGCCGATCGGTCTGATGGTCGACCGCCTCGGCCCCCGCCGGGTGGGGCTGACCGGCGTCATCCTGATGGCCGCGGCGTTCGCCCTGCTGGGCACCGCCACGGGAACGCTGAGCAACTGGATCCTGCTTTGGGCCGTGCTGTCGTTCGCCTCGTTCTGGGTGCAGACCACCGTCTGGACCTCGGCGGTGGCCAGCCGCTTCGAGACCTCGCGCGGGCTCGCGTTCGCGGTCACCCTGTCGGGCGGGTCGCTGGCCGCGGCGATCTTCCCGCCGCTGGCGACCGCGCTGATCGGTGCATGGGGCTGGCGGGGTGCGTTCGTCGGTCTCGCGGTGCTGTGGGGCGGACTCGTCGCCGTCGCGGTGGCACTGTTCTTCCGCGGCGCCCAGGACGACGACAAGGTCAGCACCGACACCGAGAAACCGGCGCCGGCTGCACCGCAGCCGGACGCTGCGGCTCCCGCCGAGCTACCGGGAGTCACCCTCGGTGAGGGCCTGCGCTCGGTCACCTTCTACCAATTGCTGGTGGCCGCCGGGTTGTTCGCCTTCACCACCCTGGGTGTCGTCGTGCACCTGGTGCCGATCCTGCGCGACGCCGGCACCGAACCGCTGGCCGCGGCAGGCGCCGCGTCACTGGTGGGGGTGTTCTCGATCGTCGGCAGGCTGGGCATCGGGGTGCTGCTGGACCGCTTCCCCAGCCGGGTGGGCTGGTCGCCGCGCTGTCCCTGGGGACCGCGTTCGGTCCGCTGGCAGCCGGGGCGACCTCCGACCACTTCGGCGGCTACGACCGCTTCCTGATCCTGACGATGATCCTGATGGGTGTGAGCAGCCTGGCGCTGGCAACGATGAAGGCGCCCCCGGATTTCAGCGTCCGCACCCCGGCCCCGCCTCCGGTCCAGCGCACCGACGCCGGCGAGTCGTCCCCGGGCTGAGCTCGCGATGTACCTCCCGCCCAGCCTGTACGCCACCAAGGCCGAGACCGGCCGTGGCAGATCACCGACGCCCCGGCGCCGTTCATCGAGGGCCAGCTGCGCGGGATCGTCGGGGTGGAACTGGTGATCACCGCGGTGCACGGGAAAGCCAAGATGTCGCAGAACCAGCCCGAGCGAAACCGCGCCGGCGTCGTCAGCGGCCTCGGTTCCTCGGCCGATCCGAACGATCAGGCGGTGGCCGAGCGGGTCGCGGCGCTGGGCAGCGAAACTCGTGCGCCGCGCTCCTTCCGCGGTGGAATCACCGACGGCCCTCGGTACCCGCCACCCTAGGCACAACGAGGTGGGGCGGGGCCGCATGTCCAGACCGTCGAGGGTGGGTCACCGATGAGCTTCGACGTCACGCCGACCGCCGCGCAGCACGATCTGTCCCGGCGTACCCATGAGTTCGCCGAACAGGTGATCCGGCCGGTGGCCGCGGACTACGACGAACGCCAGGAGTTCCCCTGGCCGGTGCTCGAAGAGGCCGCTGCCCAGGGCTTCTACAGTCCGCTGTTCTACCGGGACCTCATCGGCGACCCGACGGGCCTGTCGCTGCCGGTGTTCATGGAGGAGCTGTTCTGGGGTTGCGCGGGCATCGGTCTGGCGGTGGTGATGCCGGCGCTGGCGCTCTCGGCCATCGGGCAGGCCGCCACGCCGGAACAGATGCTGCAGTGGGCTCCCGAGTGTTTCGGCACCCCCGGTGATCTGAAGTTGGCCGCGCTGGCCATCTCTGAGCCCGAAGGCGGCAGCGACGTCCGCAACCTGCGCACCCGGGCGCGCCGCGACGGCTCCGGGTCCGACGCCGACTGGATCATCGACGGGCACAAGATGTGGATCGGCAACGGCGGCATCGCCGATGTCCATGTCGTCAACGCCGTCGTCGACGAAGAGCTCGGCCACCGGGGCCAGGCGTTGTTCATCGTCCCCGGCGGCACACCGGGGCTGGAGATGGTGCGCAAGCTCGACAAACTGGGCTGCCGGGCATCGCACACCGCCGAACTTGAGTTCAACGGGGTGCGGGTGCCCGCCGATCACCTGCTCGGCGGGCCGGACAAGCTCGAGCGCCGACTGGCCCGGGTCCGGGAGAGCGGCGGTGCCCGGTCCGGCTCGGCCACCCTGGGCACCTTCGAACAGACCCGGCCGATGGTCGCCGCCCAGGCGCTCGGAATCGCCAGGGCGGCTTTGGAGTACGTCACCGAGTACGCCAACCGCCGGGAAGCCTTCGGCGCACCCATCATCGACAACCAGGGGATCGCATTCCCGCTGGCCGACCTGGCCACCGGCCTGGACGCCGCGCGACTGCTCACCTGGCGGGCCTCGTGGATGGCCGCGACCGGGGTGCCCTTCGAGCGCGGCGAGGGCTCGATGTCCAAACTCGCCGCCAGTGAGCTGGCAGTGCGGGCCACCGAACGCGCCATCCAGACCATGGGTGGCTGGGGCTACATCAAGGATCATCCGGTCAAGAAGTGGTACCGGGATGCCAAGCTTTACACCATCTTCGAGGGCACCAGCGAGATCCAGCGGATCGTCGTGGCCAACGCGCTGGGCGCCGCGGACGGCAAACCGCCGCTGCACGTCGACCTGGAACCCACCGGCGGGCCGCTGAACCGCGTTTTCGGCCGCGGAACCCCGGTGCGCACCCAGATGGCCGAAACCGCCCTGGGGATGAAGGACCGGATCCCGGCACCGGTCATGCAGCTGGCCATGAAAGTGCTGCGCCCACCGGGTAGGTGACCGGGCCCGGCGCCGCGCACCCGTTCAGACGGGGTTTCGCAGGTCAGCGATCCGGTGCTCAGGCTAATCTGCTGCTGTGACCGGCGAATACTCCGTGGAACAGGCCTTGGCCGGTGGCACACCCGAGCGGGTCGGCTGGTTCCGGTTCCATTTCGCCGACGAACGCTGGGAGTGGTCCGACGAGGTGCAGCTGTTGCACGGGTACCAGCCGGGCACCGTCGCCCCCACCACCGAGCTGGTGCTGTCCCACAAGCACCCCGACGACTACCGGCAGGTCGCGGCGACGCTCGAGGAGATGCGCCGCGAGCACCGCCCGTTCTCCACCCGGCACCGCATCATCGACACCCTCGGCGAGGTGCACGAGGTCGTGGTGATCGGTGACCAGCTCAAAGACGACGCCGGACGGCTGATCGGCACCCACGGGTTCTATGTCGACGTCACCCCCAACGAGGCCGTGACCAAGGCCATGGTCAGCGCCGCGCTGACCGAGATCACCGAGAACCGGGCGGCGATCGAGCAGGCCAAGGGCATGCTGATGCTGGTCTACCGGGTCGACGCCGACACCGCGTTCGAGCTGCTGCGGTGGCGCTCGCAGGAGAACAACATCAAGTTGCGGGTGCTCGCCGAACAGCTGCTGTCCGACTTCGGTGCGCTGGACTACGAGGAGACCCTGCCTCCACGGGCGGCGTTCGATCACCTGCTTTTGACAGCACACCAGCGGGTGGCCCGCCGCGGCGATACCGTGGAAATGTGACCGCCCCGAAAACCGCGCTGATCATCGTCGACGTACAGAACGACTTCTGTGAGGGCGGCTCGCTGGCGGTTGCCGGGGGCTCGGCGGTGGCCCGCGGCATCAACGAGCTGCTGGCCGGCCACCCCGGATACGACCACGTGGTGGCCAGCCAGGACTTCCACATCGACCCGGGCGGTCACTTCTCGGAGCACCCCGACTTCGTGAACACCTGGCCGCCACACTGCGTCGCGGCCACCGGCGGGGCCGACTTCCACCCCGAGCTCGACACCGCGGCGATCGAAGCGGTGTTCAAGAAGGGCCACCACACCGCCGCCTACAGCGGGTTCGAGGGAACGACCGACGACGGCACCGGTCTGGCGGACTGGTTGCGGGCGCGCGGCGTGCAGTCGGTGGACGTGGTCGGCATCGCGACCGATCACTGCGTCAGGGCGACGGCGGCCGACGCCGTGGCGGCCGGTTTCACCACCCGGGTGTTCCTCGGCCTGACCGCCGGGGTTTCGCCCCCGACGACCGCCGACGCGGTGAAATCGCTGCAGGCCGCCGGGGTGGAGATCGCCTCCTGACCTTGTGACCCACCCAACGGTTGCGCCACCCATCGCGGTGGGCATCCCATATCGTCGCCACACGCCGGCTCGACCATCTGTCGCTTCGGCACCACCGCGCAAGTCAGGAGAAGTCCCTTGACCGAGATCGCCAGCTCACCGGGCAATGTGATGGCTCTGGAGTTGTGGCCCGGCAAGGCCTATCCCCTCGGCGCCACCTACGACGGCTCCGGCACGAACTTCGCGCTGTTCAGTGAGGCCGCCGAGACGGTCGAACTGTGTCTGTTCGACGCCGAGGGCGTGGAGACCCGGATCACGCTGCCCGAGGTGGACGGCTTCGTCTGGCACGGCTTCATCCCGAACATCGAGCCGGGCCAGCGCTACGGCTACCGCGTGCACGGCCCCTACGACCCCGGTGCCGGGGTGCGCTGCAACCCGAACAAGCTGCTGCTCGATCCCTACGCCAAGGCCATCGACGGCACCTTCGACTGGAATCAGTCGCTGTTCAGCTACAACTTCGGCGATCCGGACAGCCGCAACGACGACGACTCGGCGGCCAGCATGCCCAAGTGTGTGGTGATCAACCCCTACTTCGACTGGGGAGTGGACCGCCCGCCCGGACACGAGTACGCCGATTCGGTCATCTACGAGGCCCACATCAAGGGCCTGACCCAGACCCATCCCGACATTCCCGACCAGATCCGCGGCACCTACGCCGCCGTCGCCCACCCCGCCATCCTCGATCACCTCACCGCGCTGGGGGTGACGGCGATCGAGCTGATGCCGGTGCACCACTTCGCCAACGACTCGACGCTGATCGAGAAGGGCCTGTCCAACTACTGGGGTTACAACACGATCGGGTTCCTGGCGCCCGACTCCAAGTACAGCTCCAACCCCAATCCCGGGGGGCAGGTGCAGGAGTTCAAGGCGATGGTGCGGGCACTGCACGAGGCCGGTATCGAGGTCATCCTCGACGTCGTCTACAACCACACCGCCGAGGGCAACCATCTGGGCCCGACACTGTCGATGCGCGGGATCGACAACGCCGCCTACTACCGCCTGGTCGACGACGACAAGCGGTACTACATGGACTACACCGGTACCGGCAACAGCCTCAACGTCGGCCACCCGCACGCGCTGCAGCTGATCATGGATTCGCTGCGGTACTGGGTGACCGAGATGCACGTGGACGGTTTCCGGTTCGACCTGGCGTCCACGCTGGCCCGCGAGTTCTACGACGTGGACCGGCTGGCGACCTTCTTCGAACTCGTCCAGCAGGATCCGACGGTCAGCCAGGTCAAGCTGATCGCCGAACCCTGGGATGTCGGGCCCGGCGGTTATCAGGTCGGCAACTTCCCGCCGCAGTGGACCGAATGGAACGGCAAGTACCGCGACACCGTCCGAGACTACTGGCGCGGCGAACCGGCGACGCTCGACGAGTTCGCCTTCCGGTTGACCGGATCGGCGGATCTCTACGAGAACACCGCCCGGCGCCCGGTCGCCTCGATCAACTTCATCACCGCCCATGACGGGTTCACGTTGCGGGATCTCGTCTCGTACAACGAGAAACACAACGAGGCCAACGGCGAGGACAACAACGACGGCGAGAGCCACAACAGATCCTGGAACTGCGGCGCCGAGGGCCCCAGCGACGACGCCGAGATCAACGCGCTGCGCAGCCGCCAGCAGCGCAACTTCCTGGCCACGCTGTTGTTGTCCCAGGGTGTGCCGATGATCTCGCACGGCGACGAGCTGGGCCGCACCCAGCAGGGCAACAACAACGTGTACTGCCAGGACAACGAGTTGTCCTGGATCGACTGGTCGGCCGCCGACACCGAGCTGATGGAGTTCGCGCGCTCGGTGTCGCAGCTGCGCACCGCGCATCCGGTGTTCCGCCGGCGGCGCTTCTTCACCGGCCAGCCGATCGCCGCCGGCGGGCTGCCCGACATCCTGTGGCTGAACCCCGACGGCACAACGATGTCCGGTGAGGACTGGGGCAGCGGGTTCGCCAAGTCGATCGCGGTGTATCTCAACGGCGAAGCCATCCCCTACATGGACGTCCGCGGCAACCGGGTCACCGACACGTCGTTCC
This sequence comes from Mycobacterium sp. ABE4_509, assembly GCF_056160785.1. NCBI lineage: Bacteria > Bacillati > Actinomycetota > Actinomycetes > Mycobacteriales > Mycobacteriaceae > Mycobacterium > Mycobacterium sp. ABE4_509. The sequence continues at coordinate 18,329 of NZ_JBSWXU010000022.1, forward strand.
TGATGTGTTTCAACGCCCACCACGAACCGATCGTGTTCACGTTGCCCAAGAAGAAGTTCGCGCCGGCCTGGCAGGTGGTGGTCGACACCACCGCACCGGCCGGCGAGGAGGCCAGGCAGAAGTCCCCCGCCACGAAGCTGAAAGTCGGTGCCCGCGGCCTGATCATCCTCGAGGCGGTACCGAAGTAACCGCTAGGACACCTCGCACTCAGCTGTGCGTCGGTGAAAGACCTTGCGCGACACTACGCTTAGCCGCCGATTGCACGGTTCAGCACTGTCGCTGTGTTAGCTTGAAAACGCTGTTGCAGCCGTGGCCGCCGAGTCGGCATCGGGTGTTCCCGATCGCCGCCGGCCGGGCGGGCCGGGCGTAAGAGCCGAAGAGCGGCGGTGACTGCCCGGCGGCCACGGTTGCCAGCCCGCGGCGACCGGCATGCAGCCCCGGCGCCGATGCCCGACACTGGATCCATGTTCTCAGTTGCGGATCGGGCTGTCCTCGTCACCGGCGGAACCAAGGGAATCGGACTGGGCATCGCCTCGGTGTTCGCCTCGGCCGACGCGCACGTGGCCGTCGCCGCCCGCTCGGCCGCCGACCTCGACTCCGCGGTGACAGCTCTCGACGAACTGGGAGCCGGGAAGGTCCTCGGAGTGCGGGCCGATGTGTCCGACCCGGATTCCTGTGCGGCCATGGCCGCGTCGGTGGTGGAGGCGTTCGGCGGGCTCGACGTGTTGTGCGCGAACGCCGGAATCTTCCCCGAGGCGCCGCTGCAGACGATGACACCGGCGCAGCTGTCGGCGGTGCTCGACGTCAACGTGAAGGGCAACGTCTACAGCGTCCAGGCCTGTCTGGACGCGCTGATCGCCTCGGGGCGGGGCCGTATCGTGCTCACCTCCTCGATCACGGGCCCGATCACCGGTTTTCCCGGCTGGACCCACTACGGTGCCTCGAAGGCCGCGCAGCTGGGTTTCATGCGGACCGCCGCGATCGAGTTGGCGCCGCACAAGATCACCGTCAACGCGGTGCTGCCGGGCAACATCCTCACCGAGGGCCTGCAGGAGATGGGCGAGGAGTACCTGGCCGGCATGGCCAAGGCCATCCCGGCCGGCACCCTGGGCACCCCCGCCGACATCGGCCATGTCGCGGCGTTCCTGGCCAGCACCGAGGCCGGGTACATCACCGGCCAGTCGATCGCCGTCGACGGCGGCCAGGTGCTGCCCGAATCACCGGACGCGGTCACCCCGTCCTGGTGAGTCAGCCCAGGATGCGGTCGATCGACCGGAGCGGGATCGGCAGCCAGGACGGGCGGAACCGCGCTTCGTAGGCGGCCTCGTACACCGCCTTGTCCAGCTCGTAGGCCGCCAGCACCTGCGCCGAGTCGCGCGGATCGGCACCGGCCACCGAGCCGTACCCCTCGCAGAACGAGGTGCGGTTGCGTTCCACCCATTCCCTCGCCCGTGCCGCGACCTGGCGGTCCCGGTCGTGGTCGGCCGACAGATCCACCAGCCGCTGGTAGGCGGCGTATTCGTAGGAGCGCAACACCCCGGCGACATCACGCAGCGGCGAATCCGGGCGGCGCCGTTCGTCGAGTGGCTGCCCCGGCTCGCCTTCGAAGTCGATGAGCAGCCAGCGCTCCGGTGTGCGCAGCACCTGCCCCAGATGCAGATCGCCGTGCACCCGCTGGACGGTGAGCGGCTCGCCGGCCAGCTTGCGGTAGCGCTCTTCGATCAGCGGCGCGTGGGCGGCCAACTCGGGCACCGTGGCGGCCGCCGACTCCAGCCGCTCGAGCACCGTGTCGACCGGGAATTCGACCGCGGAGGTGCCGAGTTCGCCGGCCAGCGTGGCGTGTACCGAAGCCACCGCCTCACCGAGCCGGAACGATTCGCCGGCGAAATCGCCGCCGACCTCGTCGGCGTAGAGGTCGCCCTCGGCGAACAGGTCGCGGGTGCTGGCGGTGGCCATGTCCCAGCCCTCGGCGCTGTTGGCGGCGAACTCGGTGACCATCCCCAGCGCGCAAGGGTCGGATCCGCCGGGATCCCAAGCGGTTTCGTAGGAACCCAGCAGCCGGGCGATGTGCGGGTTGCCGGCCCGCGCGAGGACCCGGTTCAGTTCGATGTCGGGGTTGATGCCGGGGGTCAGCCGGCGGAACGCCTTCAGCACGGCCCGGTCTTCGAAGATCACGCTGGTGTTGCTCTGCTCGGCGGCGGACACCCGCGGCGCGGCGTTGCGCGGCAGGTCGGCGTCGGGTTCGCGGACGAAGCGCAGATCACCGATGGTGGCCGAGGAGTCGATCAGGGACAGCAGCTGGTGGGCCGTCTCGGGGTCGTACAGCGCGTCGTAGGCGGTGCGCTCCCCGTCCGGGCCCTCCTGGGTGCCGATCGTGGCGATGTCGCTGTACTCGTCGATGGGCGCCGACCCCCACCGGACCAGCACCTGGTAGCGCTCGGGGGAGCCGTCGGCGTAGGCCACATCCAGCAGCACCAACTCGACCCCGTCGGACAGGGCGGTGACCGCCGAGGGTTGCGCCGACACCAGCTCGCGGCTGCGGCCGGCATACCAGCGCCGGTGCACGATCCAGTCGGCGAACGGCAGGCTTGCCACGGTCATGACTGCTCACCCGCCTCGGTGGGGTCCGGTCGGAGCGAGAACCAGTAGAACCCGTGGCCCGGCAGCGTGAGCAGGTAGGGCAGGTGCCCGATGCGGGGGAACTCCACGTGTCCGGTCATCTCCACCGGGGTGTGGCCGGCCCAGGCCTGCAGGTTCAGTTCGATCGGCTGCGGGAACCGGGACAGGTTGTTCACACACAGCACGACGTCGCTGTACCCGTCGGGCCGGTCGGTGTCCGCGAGTTCGCGCACGTAGGTCAGCACCGACGGATTGCTGCCGCCCAGTTCCCGGAAGCTGCCGACGGCGAACGCGTCGTGGCGCCGGCGCACCGACAGCATGGTGCGTGTCCAGTTCAGCAGCGACGTCGAGGTGTCTCGCTGGGCCTCGATGTTGACGGACTGATAGCCGTAGATCGCGTCCTGGTTGGGCGGCAGGTAGAGCCGGCCCGGCGTGGCGGTGGAGAACCCGGCGTTGCGATCCGGGGTCCACTGCATCGGGGTGCGCACCGCGTCGCGGTCGCCGAGCCAGATGATGTCCCCCATACCGATCTCGTCACCGTAGTACAGCACCGGCGATCCCGGCAGCGACAACAGCAGCGCGGTGAACAACTCCATCTGGTTGCGGTCGTTGTCGAGCAGCGGCGCCAGCCGCCGGCGGATCCCGACGTTGGCCTTCATCCGCGGATCCTTGGCGTACTCGGCGTACATGTAGTCGCGCTCTTCGTCGGTGACCATCTCCAACGTGAGCTCATCGTGGTTGCGCAGGAAGATGCCCCACTGCGCCATCTCCGGGATGTCGGGTGTCTGGGCCAGGATCTCCGAGATCGGGAACCGGGACTCGCGGCGCACCGCCATGAAGATGCGCGGCATCAGCGGGAAATGGAACGCCATGTGGCATTCGTCGCCGCCGGTCTCGGGGTCGCCGAAGTACTCCACGACGTCGGCCGGCCACTGGTTGGCTTCGGCGAGCAGCACCCGGCCGGGGAACTCGTCGTCGATGACCTTGCGGCAGTGTTTGAGGAAGGCGTGCGTCTCGGGCAGGTTCTCGCAGTTGGTGCCCTCACGTTCGAACAGGTAGGGCACCGCGTCGAGGCGGAAGCCGTCGATACCGAGGTCCAGCCAGAACCTCAGCACGTCGATCATCGCTTCCTGCACCGCGGGGTTGTCGTAGTTCAGATCGGGCTGATGCGAGAAGAACCGGTGCCAGTAGAACTGCCGGCGCACCGGGTCGAAGGTCCAGTTGGACTCCTCGGTGTCGACGAAGATGATCCGGGCGTCGCTGTAGGGCTCGCTGGTGTCGCTCCAGACGAAGAAGTCGCCGTACGGCCCGTCCGGGTCGCGGCGCGACTCCTGGAACCACGGGTGCTGATCGGAGGTGTGGTTCATCACCAGGTCGGTAATGACCCGGATGCCGCGGCGATGTGCCGCGTCCAACAGTTCGACGAAATCCTCCACGGTGCCGAACTCGGGCAGCACCTTGTAGAAGTCGCGGATGTCGTAGCCGCCGTCGCGCAGCGGGGAATCGTAGAACGGCGGCAGCCACAGGCAGTCGACGCCCAACCACTTCATGTAGTCCATGCGTTCGGTCAACCCGCGAAGGTCACCGATTCCGTCTGAGTTGGAGTCGTAGAACGCCCGGACCAGTACTTCGTAGAAGACCGCCTTCTTGAACCAGACACGATCCTCGGGAAGCGCGCGTGCGTGGCCGAAATCCTCAGCTGTCGGATGTTCCACCACCCCGTCTTCGACGTGGCTGCCCTCCGCCGGGCCTGATGAGCGGGTGCGAGTGCTGTCGTCCATAGGTGTCTTCAAACCTACCCAGGTCTGTCGGAAATGAATCCCCGAGCGGAGCGAGAAATCGGATCCAGTGCGGAGCGAGAATCGGAGCCCCGAGCGGAGCGAGAATCGAAACCCGAGCGGGGCGGCCCGCGACACTGCGGGACTCGGGAGGGGAGTCGGGAGGGACCACTCGACGGTAGCCGATCACACCGCCGCCGGCCGCGCGCTATCGTGCGCACCGTGACCTCCGCCCCGCGTGATCACGGTGACCCGGGTGATGCCCCCACCGTGCCGCCACCCCTGACCGAGCCCGTCAACACCGCCCGGCCCAGCGCCGCCGAGGAGGCGCGCACCATCGCGGCGTCGACCAACACCGGCACGCTGGCCTCGCTGACCGCCGACGGGGACCCCTGGGCGTCGTTCGTGACCTATGGGCTGCTCGACGGCGCACCGGTGTTGTGTGTGTCCAACCTCGCCGAGCACGGCCGCAACCTCGCCGGTGACCCCCGCGCGAGCATCGCGATCGTCGCCCCGGGCACCGGGTCCGATCCGCTGGCCAGTGGCCGGGTGACGCTTGCCGGGCACGTCGAGCGGCCGGACGGGCCCGAACGCGGCGCCGCCCGGGAGGCGCACCTGGGCGCCGTCGCGGCGGCGAAGTACTACATCGACTACACCGACTTCAGCCTGTGGGTGTTGCGGGTGGACCGGGTCCGCTGGGTGGGCGGGTACGGGCGGATGGACTCGACCACCGGGCGGGACTACGCCGCCGCGGCGCCGGACCCGGTGACACCCCACTCGGCGGGCGCGGTGGCCCACCTCAACGCCGACCACGCCGGGAGCCTGGTGGCGATGGCGCAGGCGCTGGGCGGATACCCCGACACCCTCGCGGCGACCTGTACCGGCGCCGACCGGTATGGCCTGGATCTGCGGCTGGACACCCCGCGGGGCCTGGCCTACACGCGGATCGGGTACCCGACAGCGATCAATGCGATCGACGAATTACGTTCGGCCACCGTTGAGTTGGCGCAACGGGCGCGTCGCGGCTGAACTAGGATCTCTCGACATGGCCGAGCACACCGCACCGTCCGGACGCCCACCGACCTGGCAGGCGGCATTCGACCTGATCCGGACCCGCGGCCACGAATACCGCGCCGAACCGTTCCGACTGGCCAGCGGCCAGCTCAGCCACGACTACATCGACGGTAAGTACGCCGTCGACACCGGCGAGCGGCTCAGCGTCGTCAGCCGCGCGGTCGCCGATCTGGCGGAGGCCAACGGCATCTCCTACGACGCGGTCGGGGGGCTGACGATGGGCGCCGACCCGCTGGCGCACGGTGTGGCGATGGTGACCGGCAAGGCGTGGTTCTCGGTGCGCAAGGAGCAGAAGACCCGCGGCCGCGAGCAGTGGGTCGAAGGAACCCGGCTGCAGCCGGGGACCCGGGTGCTGCTGGTCGACGACGTGATCAGCACCGGCGGGTCGACCGAGCTCGCACTGGAGCGCATCGCCCCACTCGAGGTCGTCGTGACGGGGGTGATCCCGATGGTCGACCGCGGCGACATCGCGGCGGCGCGGTTCGCCAAGCGAAACGTGCCCTTCCATGCGCTCGTGACCTACCGCGACCTCGGGATCGAGCCTGTCAAGGACGTGTGACCAGCACATGCCGGACTTCGATGCCGTCGAGATGTTCTCGTCGTCGCCGGTCGCGGTGTTGGGAACCGCCGGGGCCGACGGGGCGCCGCACCTGGTGCCGGTGGTCTTCGCGCTGCCCGCAGACCGCACCGACGTGCTCTACACGGCCGTCGACGCGAAGCCGAAGTCGACCCATCGGCTCCGCCGGCTGGCCAACATCGAGGCCAACCCGGCGGTGAGCCTGCTGGTGGAGCACTACGACGACGACTGGACCCGACTGTGGTGGGTGCGTGCCGACGGGACGGCGTCGATCCATCTGCGCGGCGAAGCGCTCGCCACCGGCCGCGCACTGCTGCGGCGGAAATACCCCCAGTACGGCCGGGTCCGACTCGACGGTCCGGTGGTGGAGGTGTCGCTGCGCCGCTGGTCGTCCTGGCATGGGGCCGGCAAGACTAGGTGACGGATTTGGTGAGGCCGGCCTCGAGTTCCTCCTCGTAGGCCCCCTCGTCGCGGCCCAGCGCGATGGTGCCGGCCAGCATCGCCGCGGTGGCCACCGCGATCGCGACGGCGTCCCAACCGCTGACGTCGAGATGCTCGCCGAGCACCACGGCGCCGAGCAGAACCGCCACCATCGGCTCGAGCACCAGCATCGTCGGCACCGATGTCTGCAGGGAACCGGCGTGGAATGCCGACTGCTGCAGCAGGGTGGACACCACCCCCAGCAGTGCCAGCAGATAGAGCACCGGCGTCGTCAGGACCGCCAGCACCCCCTGGTGGGTCAGCACATGCATGACGAGCTTGGTCAGCACGGCGACGACACCGAACAGCACCCCGACCGCGACGGCCAACAGCACCGCCCGTCGCCACCCGACGCTGCGGACAGCGACGATCACGCACGCCGACACCGCCACGGTGCACACCACGGCCACCACCGCGGAGGTGGACAGCGACGCGGCGTAGTCACCCGGGCTGGCCTTGGCCAGCACCACGAAGACGGCCAGCGCGGTGGTCAGCAGCACCGCCCAACCCCACTCGGCGCGGGTCACCCGGCGATGCGCCAGCCGCGCGCTCAGCGGCAGCGCGAACAGCAGCGCCGACACCAGGATCGGCTGCACCAACAGCAGCGAACCGGTGGCCAGCGCCAGCGCCTGGAACACGTAGCCGGCGACGGCGGCCGCGGTGCCCGCCCACCACAACGGGCGCCGGATCAGGGTCTGGAACATCACCGGGCTGACCCCGTGCTCGGCGGGCACGTCGATGGTGGCGCGTTGACGCACCACGATGCCGACCGCGAGGAACACCGCGGCCAGGAGCGCCAGAAGCACGGTCAGACCTTGCCCGATCACCCGACAAGGACAGCACACTCCGCCCGGCGCCGCCCAGTCCGGTCGCGTGTCGGAATTGCGACGATTCGGGTTTCGCCTGGACGGGGACCGGGCACTAGAGGCGGCATGAACGTGCGACGGTTGTTGATGGTGGTTTCGGTTGCGGTGCTGGCGGTCGGCGTCATCGCGTTACTCGTACCGGTGTCGGTCACCGGTCCCGAATCGAGCATCGGCTGCGGCAACGCCATCGCCGCCGACCTGTCGCAGGCCCGCGATGTCGACGACAGCAACCCGGCCAACCTGCCGGTGATCAATGAGCTCGTCCCGCACACCGACTACGTGGCCGAGTGCGAGTCGGCATTGTCGTCGCGGCGGATGTGGGCGATCCCGGTGGCTGTCGTGGGCCTGGTGCTGCTCGCCGGCTCGTTCCTGGTGGGCGGCCGGGTCTCGTCGTCGCGCTAGCCGGCTGGGCGGGACGACTAGCCGGCCTCCCGGCCGCCGTCGACCACCCGCAGGGTCACCGGCTCCGGCTCGGGGGCGATCCTGTCGGTGACCGAGGCGACCACCGAATCCACCCGGTCCACGGCCCGGTCACACATCCCGTGCACCCGGTGACCAGCGGTGTCGACATCGTCAGCCGCACTGCGCAGGTGTGCCCGCAGGTCTGTTCGCAGACGTTCTCCGGCCCGCCGCACCCGGCGACGGAGCCGATCGTCGATCTCGACGGTGACGTAGGGCAAAACCCGCAGCTTCATCTGGCCGTCTCCCCTTCGTGGACTGCTGGGCCCAGCCTAGCCCCGACCTATCCCACCCGGGCCAGCGATCGGCCGGCGGTCTCCCGCAGCGTCAGCACCGTCGCCAGCGACATCACCGCCGCGATCACCAGGTAGTAGGCGGGTGCGATGGAGTTGCCGGTGGTCGCGGTCAGCCAGGTGACGATGTAGGGCGTGGTGCCGCCGAACACCGCGACGCAGACGTTGTAGCCGATCGAGAAGCCGCTGAAGCGCACCCGGGTGGCGAACAGTTCGACAGCCGCCGACACCGCGGTGGAGACATATATCGACTCGATCGCCGCCAGCGCGCAGTGCGCGGCGATGGCCGCGACCAGCGATCCCGTGTTCAGCAGCAGGAACAGCGGGTAGCCGAGCACCGCGAAGGCCACCGCACCGGCGATCAGCAGCGGCCGGCGGCCGACCCGGTCCGAGAGCACGGCCAACGGCAGGATCAGCACCAGCGCGACCACACACGCCAACGTGATCGACAGGAACGCATCGGTGGCCGAGAAGTTCAGCGTCTTGATGAAGTACGACGGCATGAACGCGAACACCACGTAGTAGCCGATGTTGAACACGATCATCACGCCGATCACCTGCAGGATCTTGCGCCAGGACGTCGAGACCGCCTCCCGCAGAGGCGATTCGGACGTCTCCTTGGCCTCGGAGAGTTCGGCGAACTGCGGAGTGTCCGACAGCCGCAGCCGGATGTAGAGCCCGACCAGGCCCAGCGGACCCGCGATCAGGAACGGGATGCGCCAGCCGTAGCTCTCCATCGCCTCCGCAGGCAGCATCGCCTGCAGCAGGGTGACGGTGATCGACCCGAGCAGAAACCCGAGCACCCCCGACCACACCATGAAGGTGACGGTGACGCCGCGCCGGGCGTCGGTGGCGAACTCGGCGAGGTAGACCGCCCCGCCGCCGTACTCACCGCCGGCCGAGAAACCCTGCAGGCAACGGAGTACCAGCAGCAGCAGCGGCGCCAGCACCCCGATGGTCTGGTAGGTGGGCAGCAGCCCGATGCCCAGCGTCGCCGCCGACATCAGCAGGATCACCAGCGCCAGCACCCGCTGCCGTCCGATCCGGTCACCCAGCGGCCCGAACACGAAGCCACCGAGCGGCCGCATGAAGAACGCGGCGGCGAAGATGGCGAACGTGTTGAGCAGCGCGGCGGTCTCATTGCCCGCCGGGAAGAACTGGCCCGCGATGAACGTCGCCAGGAAACCGTAGATCGCGAAGTCGAACCATTCGACGGCATTGCCGATCGACGCTCCGGTCACCGCCCTGCGGATGTCGGACTGCATGAAATCTCCCGAGATTAAGCGTCGCGCTGAACATTTCGCTTAGCCGGCGCCCTGTCCGTCGCCCCGAGGGCAACATATCGTGTCGCGCCGCGACCGTGTCCAGCCCTCGGCCGCTTCCCCCTCGGACCCGGTGCGGCTGGCCGGTTCCGGCGCAGCGGCCCGTCCCATCGGCCACAATGACCGCTGATGACCGCCACCGACACCCCGACAGCGCACCCGAGCGGCTCGCTGCGGCCGGCCATCGTGGTCGGGGCGCTCGGCGTGGTGTTCGGCGACATCGGCACCAGCCCGATCTACACGCTGGCCACCGTGTTCAGCCCACACGACCCCCATCCGGTGCCGGTGTCCCCGACCCACGTGTACGGCATCGTGTCGCTGATCTTCTGGTCGGTGATGACCATCGTGACGTTCACCTACATCACGCTGGTGATGCGCGCCGACAACCACGGCGAGGGCGGCATCATGGCGTTGATCACGCTGGTCCGCCGGTTCTCCCGGCCGGGGAACCGCCGGCGGACGATGGCGCTTGCGGCGGTGGGGGTGTTCGGCGCCGCGCTGTTCTTCGGCGACAGCATGATCACCCCCGCGATCTCGGTGCTCTCGGCGGTCGAGGGCCTCGAGGTCGTCGACTCCGACCTGGCCGACGCGGTCATCCCGCTCACCGCGGTGATCATCGTGGGGCTGTTCGCCGTTCAACGGCGCGGCACCGCCACGGTCGGCCGGTTCTTCGGCCCGGTGATGATCGCGTGGTTCGTCGCGATCGGCGCGTGCGGGGTCAACGGCATCGCGGGACATCCCGACATCCTGCGGGCGCTGTCCCCCACGTTCGCGCTGACCTTCGTCACCGGGCACCTCGGCATCGCGTTCTTCGCGCTCGCCGCGATCGTGCTCGCCGTCACCGGAGCCGAGGCGCTCTACGCCGACATGGGGCACTTCGGCCGCAGGGCGATCACCGTCGGCTGGCTGGGGTTGGTGCTGCCGGCGTGCACACTGAACTACTTCGGCCAGGGCGCACTGGTGCTCGGCGACGAAAGCTCGGTTCACGCGCCGTTTTTCCTTCTCGTCCCGGAGTGGGGCCGGATCCCGATGGTGCTGCTGGCCACCGCCGCCACCGTGATCGCCTCGCAGGCGGTGATCACCGGGGCGTTCTCGCTCACCTCCCAGGCCGTCCAACTGGGCTACCTGCCCCGGCTGCGGATCCGGCACACCTCGGCGTCGGCGATCGGGCAGATCTACGTCCCGTGGATCAACGGCGCCCTGATGGTCGCCGTTCTGGTCCTGGTCTTCGGGTTCCGCAGCTCCACGGCGCTGGGCTACGCGTACGGCATGGGGGTGACGGGTACCATCACCATCACCACGCTGCTGTTCCTGTACCTCGCGCACACCCGGGCCGGGGTTCCGCTGTGGCTGGTGATCGGCGGGGGCGGGGCACTGCTGTTCGTCGACGCGATGTTCTTCGCCGCCAACCTGACCAAGCTGGTCCACGGGGCCTGGCTGCCGTTGCTGATCGCGATCTGCGCGTTCACGGTGATGACCACCTGGCAGCGCGGACGCCAGATCGTCGCCGTGGAGCGCAACCGGGCCGAGGGGCCGCTGGGCGACTTCATCGAGAGTCTGGGCACCCGTGAGCCGCCGCTGGTCCGCACGCCGGGCACATCGGTGTTCCTCAACCGGGGCACCGACACGGCTCCGCTGGCATTGCGGGCCAACGTCGAACACAACCGGGTACTGACCGAGCACGTGGTGATCATGTCGCTGAACACCGATCCGGTGCCCCGGATTCCGGAGTCCCAGCGTGTCACGGTCGACGGACTGGGCTGCGATGACGACGGAATCATCAGCGTCGTAGCCCATTTCGGCTACATGGACTCACCCGACGTGCCCGCGGCCCTGCGCCTGATCGACACCTCAGAATCCGAAGGTCCGCTCGACCCCGACCGGGCCACCTTTTTCCTGTCCAAAATCGAACTCTTCCAAGGGGATTCCCGAACAATGGCGCCGTGGCGGAAACGTCTGTTCATCGCCATCTCGCACATGACCGCCGATGCGGCCGGCTACTTCCGCCTGCCCCAGGACCGGACAGTGATCATCGGTTCGCGCCTACAGGTCTGACCGCCGAGCGGCTGCGCCGGAACGGGGCGCGGCCGGGGGGTTGTTGCGGCTGCGGCAGCAGCGTCTCCCGCGGCCGCACGCCGACCGTGGTCGGCGACGCGGTGTCGATCTCCAGTTCCTCCCCCGCGTGCCGGATGGTGAGCACCCCCTCGGGGCCGTCCCGCAGCGTGTAGGTCACCGAGTCGTGGTCGGTGTCGACGATCACGCCGAAATTGCGCCACCGCAACCGGAAACGCATCCGGGAGATCCCGGCCGGCAGGTGCGGGTCCAGCGACAGCATCTTCTCGTCGTCGCGCAACCCGCCGAAGCCCTGGACCAGCGCCGTCCAGCTGCCCGCCAGCGACGCCACGTGCACGCCGTCTCCGGTGTTGCGGTGCAGGTCCCGCAGGTCGATCAGGGCGGCTTCGTAGGCGTAGTCGTGCGCCAGTTCGAGATGGCCGACCTCGGCGCACATCACCGCCTGGGTGCACGCCGACAGCGACGAGTCGCGCGTCGTGCGCCGCTCGTAGTAGTCGACGTTGCGCGCCTTCTGCTCGTCGGTGAACGCGTGACTCTGCCACTGCATCGCCAGCACCAGGTCGGCCTGCTTGATCACCTGGCTGGGGTAGAGCCGCACGTAGGGTTCGTGCAGCAGCAGCGGATAGTCGTGACTGACCTCGAAATCCCATTCGCGCAGCGTGGTGAACCCCTCACACTGCGGATGCACCCCCAGTTCCTCGTCGTAGGGGATGTGCACCGCGTCGGCGGCGTCGCGCCACGCGGCGGTCTCCTCGTTGTCCACCCCCAGGTCCGCCGCGGCGTCGGGATGCCGGGCACAGGCGTCGACGGCGATCCTGAGGTTCTCCGCGGCCATCAGGTTGGTGAACACGTTGTCCCGCACGATCGCGGTGTACTCGTCCGGACCGGTCACCCCGTCGATGCGCCACGCGCCGTGCCGGTCGTGATGGCCCAACGACAGCCACATCCGGGCGGTCTCGACGAGCACCTCCACACCGCACTCGGCCTCCAGCGTGTCATCCCCGGTCACCACCCGGTACCGCTCGAAGGCCAGCGCGATGTCGGCGTTGACGTGGAACGCCGCGGTGCCCGCGGGCCAGTACCCCGAACACTCCTCGCCGTGGATCGTGCGCCACGGGAAGCAGGCGCCCCGCAGCCCGAGTTCGGCGGCGCGGTCCCGGGCCATGTCGAGTGTGGTGGCCCGCCACCGCAGCGCATCGGCCGCCGAGCCGGGTGCGGTGTAGGTCAGCACCGGCAGCACGAAACCCTCGGTGTCCCAGAAGGCGTGGCCGTCGTAGCCGGTGCCGGTGAGTCCCTTCCCCGGGATCGCCCGGCGTTCGGCCCGCGCACTGGCCTGCAGGACGTGGAACAGCCCGAACCGCACCGCCTGCTGGCAGTCCGGGTCGCCGTCGACCTCGACGTCGGCGCAGTCCCAGAAGTCGTCGAGGTACCCGCGCTGCTCGTCCAGCAGTCCCTGCCACCGGGTGTAGCGGGCCGACGCGATCGCCGCGGCGACCTGATCGCCCAGCGCCGGGCGGGACCGCAGGCTCGACCAGCCGTAGGCGATGAACTTCACGACCCGCAGCCGCTGGCCGCGCTCGAGCTCGCACACCACGGTGGTGCGGGCCCAGTCGTCCCCGGCGTCCCCGCTGACCTCGACGCGTCCGGGCGCCTCGACGTGGTGGTCCATCGCTGCGGCCATCATCAGCCCGCTGGCGCGGGTGCGGTGCATGAGCAGCGCCCCGCGCTCGCTGACCTCGTGGTCGACCGGCTCGAGGGGCTTGTTCAGGACCGCGGCCACCCGTGGATCGTCCGACGGCGAAGGCTGGTCCTCGTTGGCGACCAGTTCGGACTGCAGGGTGATGCGGGTGTGGTCGCCGACCGCTTCGACGGTGTACTCGACGGCGGCCAGACCGCGTTGAGCCAGTGACACCATCCGAGTCGACTCGATGCGGATGTGCTTGCCCGCCGGTGAGCGCCACTCCGCGGTGCGGTTGAGGGTGCCGGCCCGCAGGTCGAGTGTTCGTTCGTGGGTGATCAGATCGCCGTACCGGACGTCGAACGGCTCATCCTCGACCAGCAGCCGGATCAGCTTGCCGTTGGTGACGTCGACCACCGACTGGCCGTCCTCGGGATAGCCGAACCCCGCTTCGGCGTAGGGCAGCGGACGGATCTCGTAGAACCCGTTGAGGTAGGTCCCGGGAAGCCCGTAGGGCTCACCTTCGTCGAGATTGCCGCGCATGCCGATGTGGCCGTTGGAGAGCGCGAACAGCGATTCGCTCTGCGGCAGCAGGTCGAGGCACAGCTGTGTCTCCCGGATCTGCCACGGCTCGACGGGGAACGCCTCGTCGGCGATCATCATGACAGCAGCTCCCCGAGATCGGTGACGACGACGTCGGCGCCGTTGTCACGCAGGGCATCTGCCTGACCGACCCGATCCACCCCGACCACCACGCCGAAGTCACCGGCCCGCCCGGCCGCCACCCCCGACAGTGCGTCTTCGAACACGGCGGCCTCGGCAGGTGCGACGTCGAGCAGTTGCGCGGCGCGCAGGAAGGAATCCGGCGCAGGCTTCCCGGGGATGTCCTCCTCGCGCAGCGTCACCCCGTCGACTCGGGCTTCGACGAAGGCGTCCAGGCCGGTCAGTTCGAGAACCTCGCGGGTGTTGGCGCTCGACGACACCACCGCGCGCCGCAACCCCGCCTCGGCCGCGGCCTCCAGGTAGCGCCGCGATCCCTCGAACACCTTGACCCCGTCGGAGTGCAGCACGTGGGTGAACATGTCGTTCTTGCGCTGCCCCAACTCGGTGACCGCGTCGTCGTCGAGCGTGATCCCGCGGCTCTGCAGAAACGACCGCACGCCGTCGAGGCGTGGCTTGCCGTCGACGTATTCGTCGTAGTCGGCGCTCTCGTCGAACGGCACGAACTCGTCTCCGGTGTCGTCGCTGCGGGAACGCAGAAAGTCGTCGAACATCGACTTCCACGCCCGCCGGTGCACACTGGCGGTATCGGTGAGGACCCCGTCGAGGTCGAACAGGCAGGCGCGGATCTGATCGGGTAAGCCCAGCATCCCCTTCTTCATACCCTGTCAGGGGTCCGGTGCGCTCAGCCCAGGCCGAACATCGCCCGCAGTTCGGCGGTTCGCCACCAGATCAGCGCCAGGAACACCGCGAGGATCGCGACACCGGCGCCCGCCTGAACCAGATTGCGACGGGTACGCGGCGCATGGGCGAAGGCGGCGGCGACGACGGCACCGGTGACCAGTCCGCCGAGATGTCCCTGCCAGCTGATGTTCTGCGAGCTGATCAACGGGATCACGAAGGTGAACGCCAGGTTCAGGCCGATGATCGCGATCACCCACCGCACATCCATCCTGAGTTTGCGTCCCACCACGAACGTCGCACCGAACAGGCCGAACACCGCACCCGAGGCTCCGGCGGTAGCCGAGGTCAGCGGCGAGGCCAGGTAGACCAGCACCGAGCCGCCCAGGGCGCTGAGCAGGTAGAGCGCACTGAACCGCAACCGCCCCAGCGCCATCTCCAGCGGCGGCCCGACGATGTAGAGCGCCCACATGTTGAACAGGATGTGGGTCAGGCCGTAGTGCAGGAACGCCGAGGTGAGCAGCCGGTAGACCTCGCCGTCGGCCACCCCGGGCGGCCACAGCACGAATTCGCGCTCCAGCCCCGACGACGTGCTCTGCAACAGGAACATCAGCAGGTTGAGGCCGATCAGCGTGTACGTGACGACCGGCGCCGCCGACCCGCCGGGACGGGCGCCGAACTGGGTCCGCACCGGGCGCACCGTGCGGGCGGCCTCCCCGACGCAGTCCGCGCACTGGTGCCCCACCGCGGCGCTGCGCATGCAGTCGGCGCAGATGAACCGGTTGCAGCGGGTGCAGCGCACGTAGGTCTGGCGGTCCGGGTGCCGGTAACAGGTGGGGACCTGAGGTGCCGCACCGGGCATGTTCTGGTAGCTCACGTCACAGCGTCCCGAAGAGTTCGATCCAGTTGCCGTCCGGGTCGGCGACGAACATCCAGCCCATCCCCGGGACGGGGGCGAACTCGGTCAGCGGTTCGACGACCTGGTGGTCGGAGGCCTCGAACGCCTCGGCGACGCTACGCAGCCCGTTGACGCCGATGGTGAAGTAGCGCAGCCCGGCCTGCATCCGGCCGCCGCCGGGAGCGACCGGTTCGGCCGGCGGCGTGGTGTAGGTGACCAGCTTGAGCACGTTGGCTCCCAGCGAGTAGCGGCGCTGGGAGCCGCCGTCGAAGTCGATGTCACCCTGGGGTTCGAGTTCCAGGAAACCTTCGTAGAACGCGACCATCGGCTCCAGGTCGGTGGTGACCAGGCCCACCTCTATCCCCGGCGAGAGCAGATCCAGCTTCACACCACCACGTTATCGGTCCAGTAGTTCGGTCGCCGGGGCATCCCACCGGTCCAGGTTGACGGCCTGTTCCAGCGGGCGCCGCCGCAACGGCCCGTGCCGGCCTCTCGGCCAGCCGACCACGATGTGCCCGGCCAGCAGCCAGTCCTCGGGCACCCCGACCGCGGCGCGCAGCAACGTCTCACCTTCGTAGGACGCCCAGCTGGTCAGGCACGCGCCCAGGCCCTGAGCGCGCGCGGCCAGCAGGAAGTTCTGCATGGCCGGGAAGATCGATCCGCCGAGCAGCAGTTCGGAGGCGGTCGGGAAGTGTTTCTGGGTGAACAGCACCGAGGTGAATTCGCCGGCCCGGTCGTGCAGCTCGTAGGTCGCCCGGTTGTTGCGTGCCCGGGGGCTGTGGTCGTCGGCATCCGGGCGGGTCATGCCGTAGACCGGCTCGATGACGCTCAGCGCGCGCTCGGCGGCTTGGGCCACGACGGCGCGCATCTGCGGTGAGCGGAGCACCACGAAGCGCCAGGCTTGCGCGTTGGCGCCGGACGGTGCCCAGGTGGCCGCCTCCAGGCAGCGGCGCAGTTCGGCGTCACCGACGGGTTCGTCGGTGAAACGCCGGATCGTGCGGGCGGTGGACATGGCTTCCCACACATCGCGGGTTTCGGCGTGCATAGGTGCAACCTAGCGACCCGGCGGTGGTGACGAAATCATGACGTCTGCGGGCCTCCGGAGGCCCTGTTCGCAGCCGGTTTGGCCGGAATTGAGGCGAGAATCACCGCGCCGGACTGTAACGCGGGCGGTGTTCGCTCCTGGCGGATCACGAGACTGGTTTGGGCACTGTGGATTTCGGCTACCTTGAATTCGGGCGGGGAAGTAACGACAAGAAGGACCATCATGAAATCCAGTGGAACCGTAATGCGCCGGGCAATCGCCGGCATCGGGGCGGGCGCACTGTTCGGCGGTCTCGCCGCCGCCACCGTGGCCGCGCCGACGGCTGTCGCCGCACCGGGTGAGCAGTGCAGTGCCAGCGGCCTGGCCAACACCGTCAGCTCGGTCACCGGCGAAGCCCAGCGGTACCTCGACGGGCACCCGGAGGCCAACCAGGTGGTCAGCGCGGCGATGAATCAGCCGTACGACCAGGCCGAGGCCAACCTGCGCGGCTACTTCACGGCCAACCCCGCGCAGTACTACGAGCTGCGCGGCATCCTGGCACCGATCGGCGACGCGCAGCGCAGCTGCGGTGTGACGGTGCTGCCCGGCCAGCTGGCCACCGCCTACGACATGTTCATGGCCGGCTGAACCCAGCCGCGGCGGCGGGTTCTTTCCCGCCGCCGCGGCACTTAGACTGGCTTGCCATGAGGCCCACATCCACAGCCGCGGCGGTGCTGGCCGGCTGGTGCGCCGTCGCGATGGCATCCGTCGTGGTGACGGTGCCGACAGCACTGGCTCAACCGGCACCCCCGCCACCGCCACCTCCGCCGGCGCCCGCCGAGGAGACGCTTGCCGCCGAGGCGCCGGCGCCCGCCGACGGCGCGTCCACCTCGATCGACGAGGACGGCACCTACGCGGTCGGCGCCGACATCGCGCCCGGCGTCTACCAGTCCGCGGGACCCATCGATGACGGCGCCTGCTACTGGAAGCGCACCGCCGGCGACGAACTGGTGGACAACTCGCTGACCAAGAAGCCGGCGGTGGTGCACATCCAGCCGACCGACACGTCGTTCACCACCAGCGAGTGCCAGTCCTGGCAGCTGACCAACCTGCCACCGCCGCCCCAGCCGGCACCCGGTGACCTGATGGGCCAGTTGACCGCACTGATCGGCCGCGGGATGTTCGCCGGAGGAACCCCCTGACCGACGGCAGAATCGCCGTGCCGGCCGACCTCGATGCCGTGACCGCGGTCGGCGCCGAGGACCACACCGGGGTCGACGAGGCCTCACTCGAGCGGATCTGGCAGACCGCCACGCACTGGTATGCCGCCGGCATGCAGCCCGCCATCCAGGTGTGCGTGCGCCGCGACGGCCGGGTGGTCCTCGACCGCGCCATCGGGCACGCCTGGGGTAACGGGCCCGGCGACACCCCGGATGCGGAGAAGATCCCGGTCGGGATCCAGACACCGTTCTGCGTCTACTCGGCCGCCAAGGCCATCACCACCACCGTCGCGCACCTGCTGGTCGAACGCGGCGCCTTCGGCCTCGACGACCGGGTGTGCGACTACCTGCCCGGCTACACCAGCCACGGCAAGGACCGCACCACCATCCGGCACGTGCTGACCCACAGCGCCGGCGTGCCGTTCGCCACCGGCCCGCGGCCCGACCTGAAGCGGATGGACGACAGCGACTACGCGCGCGACATGCTGGGCCGGATGAAGACGGTGTATCCGCCCGGGATGGTGCACATGTACCACGGCGTGACGTGGGGTCCGTTGATGCGTGAGATCGTCTCCGCGGCAACGGGACGCAACATCCGCGACATCCTGCACGACGAGATCCTCGGCCCGCTCGGTTTCCGCTGGACCAACTACGGGGTGGCGCCCGAAGACGTCCCCCTGGTCGCGCCCAGCCATGTCACCGGAACACCGCTGCCCGCGCCGATCGCAAAGGCGTTCAAGGCCGCCGTCGGCGGAACCCCGCAGCAGATCATCCCGTTCTCGAACACGCCGGCGTTCCTGACCGGCGTCGTGCCGTCGTCCAACACCGTGTCCAACGCCCACGAGCTGTCCCGGTTCGCCGAAATCCTCTGCCGTGGCGGAGAACTCGACGGTGTGCGGGTGCTGTCACCGGAGACGCTGCGCGCGGCCACCCGGCAGGTCCGGCGGCTGCGTCCCGATATCGCCACCGGGCTGGCGCCGATGCGGTGGGGCACCGGTTACATGCTGGGCTCCAAGCGGTTCGGGCCGTTCGGGCGGGACGCGGCCGGCGCATTCGGCCACACCGGGTTGACCGACATCGCGGTGTGGGCCGACCCGCAGCGCGCGCTGTCGGTGGCCGTGGTCAGCAGCGGCAAGCCGGGCCGGCACCGCGAAGCGGACCGTTACCCGAGACTGCTGGACCGGATCAACGCCGAGATGCCGCGGATCTAGGGTCGCGAATCCCCCGGTAGATGCCCCAGCGCACCAGCCCCGGCATCAGCACCCGGTCGAAGGTCCAGGCCGGGAAGCGGAACGCCCGCCCGTTGGGCGCGAACACCTCCAGCCCGTCGGGCTGGATCCCCAGCACCGACCCCCAGCGCCGGGCCGGCGGCCGGAAACTGCGCATCGGCTTGCCCTCGAATGCCGCCATCACGTTGTGGGCGAGCATTCCGTCGGCCCGGTTGCGCGCCGAGCTGCGCAGCGGATCGGTCGCGGCGACGTCACCGATCGCGAACACCTCGGGGTACCCCGGCACCTGCAGCTGCGGGGTGACCCGGACGAAGCCGGCCTCGTCGAGCAACTCGGGTGGCAGCCATCCGGTGTTGGGCCGCACCCGTCCGATCGCCCACAGCACCGCGTCCGCCGATGCCGGCGGCTGCCCGGTGCTCCACCGCACCGGATCGGAGGTCAGCGTGTCACCGCTGAATCCGGCAGGCAGCTCCGCGCGGTGTCCGGGGTGCAGGACGACTCCCGCCTCGGTGAGCCGGCGACGTACCCGTTGCCAGGTCCGCGGGTGGTGGCCGACCAGTGCGCGCTCCCCCGGGAAGAAGAGGTCGACGCGGGTCCCCGGCCAGGTGAGCGCGATGTTGACGGCACTGCTCACCGCTGCCGCGCCGCCGCCGACGACGATCACCGAGCGGGCCGCCGCGAGGCGGTCGTGCGGAGCCCGGACGTCCTCGTCGACCTCGCTGAGCCCCTGCAGAGTCGGTCGGCGCCAGAACCCGTTGGTGACACCGGTGGCGATGACCAGCGCGTCGTAGGCCACCGGCGTGCTGGTTCCGTCGGCGCGGCCGACCGTGACGGTGCGCGAGGCGAGGTCGAGCCCGGTCAGGGTGCCGTGCACGGTGCGGACCCGGTCCAGCCCGCGGAACCGGTCGAACGGGATCCAGTTGTACCGGGCCCAATGCTCGGGGCGGGCCAACCGCCAGCCCAGTTCCTGGCCGCTGACCAGCCCGGGTTTGGTCGATATCCCGACGACGTCGGCGTGCTTGGCCAGTTTGATCGCGGTCAGCACGCCCGTGTCGCCGAGGCCGGCGATGACGACGCGGGGCGTCATGTCCGGACCCGCGCCGGCGGGCGGGGCACGAACCTCGCCACCCGGTCGATCACGCTCTGATAGCCGGGCCGGCGCTCGAGGCTGCGGGTCTCCATCATCGGGATGCTGGCACCGAGGAACATGGCCAGCATCGCCGCGGCCCCCGCGAAGAGCCACCACGAACCCGGTGCCGCTGCCAGCCCGAACAGCGCCAGCGCGAACCAGAAGCCGAACTCACCGAAGTAGTTCGGATGCCGCGACCAGCTCCACAGGCCGCGATCCATCACCTCACCGGGCCGCGCGGCCGCGACGAAGCGGTGCATCTGCACGTCGGCGACGCCCTCGAGCGTCACCGCTGCCAGTCCGACCACGAACGCGACGACGGTCAGCCAGGCAAGCCCCGATCCGGGGGTGGTCACCGCGACGTAGACGGGCAGCATGCCGAGGAACACCTGCAGGGTGGGGATGAGGTGGATGGCGATCAGGTCTGCGGCGAATTCGAAGCGCCCGGCCCGCTCCCGGAACATCGGGTAGCGCCAGTCTTCGTGGTGCAGGCCGGGAAACGCGTACACCCAGTTGGCGGTCAGCCGCACCGCCCAGATGACGACGAGCACCGCGATCAGCCAGGTGCGCAACGCATCACCGTCGCCGTGGGCCCACCAGTAGAACAGCAGCAGCGGCGGGATGACGCTCCAGTAGGCGTCATAGAAGCTGGAGTTGCGGTACGCCCGGCTGAAGGCGAACACGACGAGCGTCGCCAGCACGTCGGCGATCAGCGTGTCCAGCCACAGCCTTCCGGTGGCGGGGCCCAGGGCCAGCCAGGCGTAGCCGACCGCGACGGCCAGCACGTAGGCGGCGGTGACGATCGCCAGCGAACGTCGCTTGGTCCGGTTCACCCGAGTCGCACCCGGAACATCTTCGGCCAGTCCTTGCCGGTCAGCAGGTACTCGTCGCCGGAGACGTGGGCGATGCCGTTGAGCACCTGCGCGCTGGCCGGGATACCCAGATCACGCAGCCCGGCCGCGTCGACGACCAGGTCGACCGCTCCGGTGCCGGGGTCGATGCGCACGATGTTGTCGGTGGGCCACAGGTTGGCCCAAACCTTGCCGCCGACGCATTCGAGTTCGTTGAGGCCGTTGATGGGGCGCCCGGACCGGGTGACGTCCACGCCGCCGAGCTCGGTCATGTCGTCGGGGTCCTGGAAGTGCAGCCGGTCGGTGCCGTCGCTGCGGATCAGCCGCTGGCCGTCGTAGCACAATCCCCAGCCCTCGCCCGTCAACGGCACTTCCCGGGTCGGTGTCATCGTGGTCCTGTCCCACTGCACCGCCACCCCGTCGCGCCAGGTGAGCTGCCACACGCGGTCGCCCACCACGGTGA
This sequence comes from Mycobacterium sp. ABE4_509, assembly GCF_056160785.1. NCBI lineage: Bacteria > Bacillati > Actinomycetota > Actinomycetes > Mycobacteriales > Mycobacteriaceae > Mycobacterium > Mycobacterium sp. ABE4_509. The sequence continues at coordinate 39,763 of NZ_JBSWXU010000022.1, forward strand.
TCCCCTCGCCGAAGTAACCGGCGGGCATCGGCACCGCGCTGCCGACGTCCCCGGTGGCCGGATCGAGTGTGCGCAGCTGGGATTCGCCGGCCAGCCCGGTGCCCTCGTAGAGCACCGGGCCGTGCAGCTCCAGTCCCTGGGTGAACGCCTCCGGGTCGTGCGGGATCTCGGCGATCACCACCGGTTCGATCTCGGGGACGGGGTCGGCCTGCGCCGGTGGAGCTCCGGCCGGCGCGATCAACGCCACCAGGGCGGCCGACACCCATGCTTTCTTCATAGGCACGTTCTACCGTGCCACTATGGCGGAATGAAAGCGGTCAGCTGCCTGCACGGCGCGCTGGATGTGGTGGACGTCCCCGAGCCGAGCCCGGCCGACAACCAACTGGTGCTCGAGGTGCTGCGCTGCGGCATCTGCGGATCGGATCTGCACGCCAAGGATCACGCCGACGAACTGACCGAGGTGATGGCCGAGGGCGGCTATCACGATTTCGTGCGCAGCGACACCGCGGTGGTGATGGGGCACGAGTTCTGTGGGGTGGTGGCCGAGCGGGGCCGCAAGGTGGGCAAGCGGTTCGCGCCGGGCACGCTGGTGGTGGCGTTCCCGCTGCTGCGGGCCCACGGCGGAGTTCACCTGACCGGGCTCTCGCCGAAGGCTCCCGGAGCTTTCGCCGAGCGGGTGCTGACCGAGGCGGCGATGACGTTCGCGGTCCCCAACGGGCTCGACCCGGCGACCGCGGCGCTCACCGAGCCGATGGCGGTCGCCCTGCACGCGGTCAACCGCAGCGAGATCACCGGTCGCGACGTCGCGATCGTGGTGGGCTGCGGGCCGGTGGGGCTGGCGGTGATCTGCCACCTCAAGGCCCGCGGTGTCCGCACCATCGTGGCCAGCGACTTCTCCCCCGGGCGGCGGGCTCTGGCGAGCCGCTGCGGCGCCGACATCGTCGTCGATCCCGCCGAGGAGTCGCCGTATGCGGCGGTGCCCGCCCGGCAACGCGGCATGACCACGCTGCCCGAGCTCTACGAGCTGGGTGTCACCGCGATGGAGCGGCTGCGCCGGCTACCCGGGTGGTCGCACGTCTACCGGGTCGCCGACCGGCTCGGCGGCACCGCGCCGAAACGGCCCGTGGTGTTCGAGTGCGTCGGTGTTCCGGGGATGATCGACGGCATCATCGGCGCGGCGCCGCTGGCTTCCCGGGTGGTGGTCGCCGGGGTGTGCATGGGTGCTGACACGCTGCGGCCGGCGATGGCGATCGGCAAGGAGATCGACCTGCGCTTCGTGTTCGGATACACGCCGCTGGAGTTCCGCGACACGCTGCACATGCTCGCCGACGGGAAGCTGGATGCGTCCGCGCTGGTGTCCGGCACGGTCGGACTGGGTGGGGTGGCGGCGGCCTTCGAGGCGCTCGGAGACCCTGAGGCGCACGCGAAAATCCTCATCGACCCCACCAGCACCGTGACGAGTTTGTGACGCGCACCGGCCCTGCCGGCGTTGCCCGGGAGTGGAGTTCGGGCCCCCGAACTGCGTGTCCCGTGTCGCTCGATATTTGCAACTGTGATGTAACGCAAGTTATGCCAATGTTACTCCGCTAACGCATTTCGACCTGCGGTGATGTCACTCAACCCGCAGATTCAGCAACCTTCATGTAGCTCGCCTATCGCTCGGCTTTTTTGCGGCGCCGTTCGTTTGCTGGAGGCCAGGTGGAGTCCATCTACACAGCCTTGTGACACCGATGTGAGAAGTCTTCAGAACTTCTTAAACAGGGATTTTCCTCGTTTCCTTAACGGAACCTGAGACGTGGCTTACGATCTCTCAGACAGCCCATCCGTAACCCAAGGGGGATCCACACCATGGAAATCTCAGCCCGGTCTTACCTCGCAGCAGGTGTTTCGCTAACTGCAGCTAGCGCCATCGCGCTCACGCCTCTCGCGATCCCTGCAAACGAGCGTGCCGTAGCCATCCCGAACGTGACCGTCTCGGAAATCCAGCTGACCGTCACTCCCGCTGAGGTCGTGGCGTTCTTCGACAACCTGGAGACCGAGCTCGAGGCGTTCAACGCTCAGGTCGCCGCCGCCATCGCGATTCCCGGCCAGACCCTCGCCGAGGGCATTCAGGTCGCGATCGACCTGAACGAACAGCTGTTCACCACGCTGGAGGGGCTGACCACCAACCCCACGCTGCTCGGGGTGCTCGAAGCGCTGGACCTCAGCTCCAACTACGCGCTGGTCTCGCTGCAGACAGCCGTCGAAGAGGCGAACCTGACCCTGGAGCTGAGCACCGAGGACCTGGCGAACCTGCTGACCAGCTCGGTGACCGGTTCACTGTCCAACGTGCTGTCGACGTTCGTCGGCGTGCTCAACGATCCCTTCTCGGTCGCGAACTACGCCGCGGTGCTGAGCACCGGACTGGTGGGCACCGGTCAGTTGCTCGCCACCAACGGTCTGCTGGGCATCCAGACGGCGGGCAACGCGGGCTTCGACTACGCGTTCGAGGGGCTCACCCTGGTCGAGGACCTGATCTGGAACAAGATCGACACGGTCTACGATCTGACCGACGTCCTCGCCGCCGCCACCGGCAGCGCGGTCATCGAGTCGATCAACGAGGTCATCCAGAGCGTCACCCTGGCCCCCATCCAGGCCATGGTCGACCTCGGCTTCGGCATCACCGAGGACGTGCTCGCCGGCCACTATGCGGCCTTCAACGAGGTCCTCTTCGGCGCCGAGACCCTGGTCGCCGTCGTCGGCGGTTCGCTGCAGTACGCCATCAACGCGATCGGTGCGGCTCCGCTGAACCCGGAGGCCTACCTGCAGGCCGGCGGTGCACTGCTGGCGGGCGGCTTCACCAGCTTCAACACCACTGTGGGGACCATCGGCAACGTCGCGCAGATTCCTTACGACGTCGGCGCGAGCGTGGCCGAGGGCACCGCGGGTGTCTACACCGATCTGAACCTGCAGTTCGCCGGCGCGATCTCGAGCGTGCTCACCGCACTGGGCGCCACCCCCGAGGTCGCCGATCTGCCGCTCGACCTGGCTGCCCAGATCAATGCCATCATCGACGACAACGCGGCGGCCGCGGTGGCGGGGATGGAGATCGCGGCGGGTCTGATCCAGGACACCACCGACTTCATCATCCAGGTGTCCAACGACATCGAGGACGCCATCTTCGGGCTGGTGCCCACCCCGCCGATGGCGGTCGCTCCGGAAGCGCCGGTGGCGGCACTGGCCGCGTCGGCGCCGTCCGGTGAACCGACGGAGGCCGCGGCCGCGGTGACCGACGAGGAGGACGCGACCGACGAGGGCACCACCGAGGACGCGACCGAGGAGGCCACTGACGAGGCCACCGAGGATGTCGTCGAGGATGTCGTCGAGGAGGAGGCCCCGGCTGAGGACGTCGTCGAGGAGGACGCGACCGACGAGGACGAGGACGCCGCGGACGACGAGGCAGCTGTGGAAGAGGTCTCCGACGAGGACGACTCCGACGACAGCGGCAGCTACTCGTCGGACAACGACGACAGGAAGTCCGCGAAGGAGGCCAAGAAGCCGACCAGCTCGGCCGACGACAGCGCCGACGACTCGGACTCCGACAGCGACTCGGACTCCGACGGCGGCTCGGATTCCGACAGCGGTTCCGACTCCGAGTAATCAGTAACCCGACCGGATGGGCCCACTCGAAAGAGTGGGCCCATTCGTGTTGTGCGGCAGGCCTACCCGGCGGTCTAGCCGTTGACGGCGTCGATCGCCCGGAAGATGCGCTGCTCGCTGACCGGGCGCGGGGTGCCCAGTTGCTGGGCCCACAGGCTGACCCGCAACTCCTCGATCATGGTGGCGATGTCGCGGACATCGGGTGCGGCCGCGCGCATCGGGGACAGCGCGACACACAGCTCGTCGTAGGCGTCCTGCACTGCGGCGATGCGCGCCATCCGCTCCCGGTCGGCGACCGGAGCCTGCGGCAACCGGTCCAGCCGGCGACGGATCGCGATCAGATAGCGGGTCAGATCGGCGAGCCGGTGCGCCCCGGTCGCGACGACGAACCCGGCCGGCAGCAGCCGGGCCAGCTGGGCACGGATGTCGGCCACCGCCTCGGCCTGCGCAGCGGTAGGAGTGTCCGGCAACGCCAGCGCCACGTCGCGCCACGCCGTGATCACCTTCTCCGTGCGGCGCACCACCTCAGCCGCCGTCGGCGCCAACCGGGTCGCCAACCGTTGCCGGGCCGCCGTGAACTCGGCCCTGGTCCACACCGGGGCGCTCACCATGGCCCGTACCGCCGCATCGGCGCAGTCGTCGAGCAGCGCGGCCAGCGATCCGTCCGGGTTGTTGGCCAACACCAGTCTGGTACGCGGGTCGAGGCCCTTCTCAACGGTTTTCGATACCGACGGTCCGGCCAGCCGGAGCAGCCGCGCGCTGCCAGCCGACATCGCGGCGTCCTGTTCGGCCTTGGTCGCGAACACCCGGATGTCCACCGCTGCTCCGCTGTCCACCAGCGCGGGATAGCCGCGCACCGCATGACCGGCCCCGCCGACCTGCTCCACCACACGGGGAAGTTCGTCGAGGTCATCGGGCCAACTGCGCAGGCCCTTGCGCTCCAGGCCGCCGGCCACGGTGTCGGCCACCGCCTGGCGGGCCGGGGCGGACAGCTGCTGCTGCAGCTCGTCGAGATTCTTCCCGCGTGACACCACGGTGCCGTCCGGGCCTTCGACGGCGAAGGTGACCCGAAGATGCGGCGGCAGCTTGGCCAGGTCGAAAGCATCGATCGGAACCAGGATTCCACTGCGGCGGTGCAGTTCGCGCTGCACCGCATCGAGCAGCGGGCCACTGTCCGGGGAGATCGATGCCAGCAGTGCCCGTGCCGTGTCGGGCGCCGGCACGAAGTTGCGGCGCAGGTCTTTGGGCAGGGACCGGATCAACGCGGTGAGCAACTCCTCGCGGAGCGCGGGCACCTGCCAGGCGAAGTCGTCCCCACCGAGGCGGGCCAACACGTCGACCGGCACGTGCACGGTGACCCCGTCATCGGCTGCGCCCGGGTCGAATCGGTAGGACAGCGGCAACGACAGGTCATCGGCGCTCCACGCATCGGGCTGGTCGGCGCCCGCGTCGGCGCGCAGCAGGTCCGCACGGGTCATCGTGAGCAGGTCGGGGGTCTGGTGGCGCTGCTTGCGCCACCAGCCGTCGAAGTGCCGGGCCGAGACCACCTCGGCCGGGACGCGGGCGTCGTAGAACGCGAAGATCTCGTCGTCGCCGGCCAGCAGGTCCCGGCGTCGCGCGCGGTCCTCGAGTTCGGCCAGTTCTGCACGCAGCCGGGCATTGTCGGCGAAGAAGTGGTGTTTGGTCTGCCAGTCCCCCTCCACGAGGGCGTGCCGGATGAACAGGTCACGAGACACCTCGGGGTCCACCTGCGCGTAGCCGACACGCCGCCGGGCCACCAGTGGCAGCCCGTAGAGCGTGACCCGCTCGAAGGCCATCACCGCACCCCGCTTGGCGTCCCAGTGCGGCTCACTGTGCCTGCGCTGCACCAGATGTCCGGCCATCCGTTCGACGGCCTCGGGGTCGATCCGAGCCGCGATACGGCCGTAGAGCCTGCTGGTCTCCACCAGGTCGGCGACCACCACCCACCGGGGCGGGCGCCGGGTCAGCACCGACCCGGGCGCCACCACGAACCTGGTGTTGCGGGCACCGGTGTACTCACGTCCGTCGCCCCCGCGCAGCCCGATATGCGACAGCAGACCCGCGACCAGCGCCTGGTGGATCCGGGCCGGTTCGGCTGGTTCGGTCTGCTCGGTGATGCCCAGCTCACGGCAGATGCCGCGCAGCTGCCCGACCAGGTCCTGCCACTCCCGGATGCGTAGGTAGTGCAGGAACTCGTCGCGGCACATGCGCCGAAACGAGCTGCCGGACCGTTCTTTTCGCTGCTCACCCAGGTATGCCCACAGGTTCAGGTAGGACAGGAAGTCCGAGTGCTCGTCGGCGAAGCGGGCATGCTTCTGGCGCGCCGCGTCCTCCCGGTCGACCGGCCGTTCGCGGGGATCGGGGATCGACAGGGCCGCCGTCAGCACCAGCATCTCCCGGACGCAGCCCTGCGCGTCGGCCGCCAGGATCATCCGGCCCAGCCGCGGGTCCACCGGGAGCTGGGCGAGCCGGCGACCCACGTCGGTGAGCTGCCGGCCCTCGAAGGCACCCAGTTCCTGCAGCAGCGCCACCCCGTCGCGGATGCTGCGTGCGTCGGGCGGATCGAGAAAGCCGAACCCTTCGATGTCACCGAATCCCAGCGCCGCCATCTGCAGGATCACCGCGGCCAGGTTGGTGCGTAGGATCTCCGGCTCGGTGTAGCGGGGGCGGGAGGTGAAATCCTGCTCGGAGTACAACCGGATGCACACGCCCGGCGCGGTGCGTCCGGAGCGCCCGGCCCGTTGCGCGGCCGAGGCCTGCGAGATCGGTTCGATCGGCAGCCGCTGCACCTTGGTGCGCCTGCTGTATCGCGATATCCGGGCGGTGCCCGGGTCGACGACGTAGCGGATGCCCGGCACCGTCAGCGAGGTCTCGGCCACGTTGGTGGCCAGTACCACCCGCCGCCCGGTGTGCGCGGCGAACACCTTCTGCTGTTCGGCGGTGGGGAGCCGGGCATACAGCGGCAGCACCTCCAGGTCGGAGCCGGCCACCGCGCGCAACGCCTCGGCGGTGTCGCGGATCTCACGCTCCCCGGACAGGAACACCAGCACGTCGCCGGCCGGTTCGGCCTCCAGTTCCGCGACTGCGTCGACGATCGCCTCGGTCTGGTCGCGCAACTCGGTGCGCACCACCTCGTGGTCGGGATCATCGGGGTCCTCTGTGTCGGAGTCACCGGAACCGGTTGCCGGAACGACCACCTCCAACGGCCGGTACCTGACCTCGACCGGGTAGGTGCGTCCGGACACCTCGACGATGGGTGCCAGGCCGGTGTCGTTGCCGAAGTGGGCGGCGAAGCGCTCCGGCTCGATCGTCGCCGAGGTGACGATCACCTTCAGGTCGGGGCGCCTGGGCAGCAGCTCACGCAGATACCCGAGCAGGAAGTCGATGTTGAGGCTGCGCTCGTGGGCCTCGTCGATGATCAGCGTGTCGTAGCGCAGCAGCCGGCGATCACGCTGGATGTCGGCCAGCAGGATGCCGTCGGTCATCAGCCTGACCAGGGTCCGGTCGCCGGCCTGATCGGTGAACCGCACGGTGTAGCCGACCGTCTCCCCCAGCGGGGTCCCCAGTTCGTCGGCGATCCGGGCGGCCACCGTGCGCGCGGCCAGCCGGCGGGGCTGGGTGTGTCCGATGGTGCCCCGGACACCGCGGCCCAGCTCCAGGCAGATCTTCGGCAGCTGGGTGGTCTTGCCCGATCCGGTCTCACCGGCCACGATCACCACCTGGTTGGCCGCGATGGCCGCGGCGATCGCCTCGCGGCGCTCACTGACCGGCAGGTCGGGATAGGCGCCCGGACCCGACAGGTCGGGCACCGCGGCGAGCCGTGTCGCAACCAGCCCCTCGGCCGCGGCGAGGTGCTCGGTGAACTGAGCGAGCTTGCCCGGGTCCGAGCCGAGTTTCTTCAGTCGCCGGCCCAGCCGGGCGGCGTCGCGGATGCTCACGGCGTCCAGCCGGGCGCGAAGTTCGCGCAGGCTTTCGCGGGACTGTCCGGACACCCGGGCAAGGATAGGCGCAGCTTTCCTGAACTCGCGGCGCGCAAGTTGGGAAGTTGTGTTTACAATTTTGCCGCCGACGTCAGCGGCGTGGCATCCCAGCTATCAGGAGAACCTCATATATGCGGTGGCGCATCCGAGCAAGCATCGCCCTAGCGACGGTCCTTGCGTGCGCAAGTACCTGGCTTGCCCCGGCGAACGCCGAACCCATCGCCATGCGCCCGCTGAACTACGACAAGGTGTCCCGGGACGGCTGGCACCTCAACATTCGGGTCGACAACGAGATGGTCAACCCGGTTCCCAACCTGGCCAACTCCGACAACTCCAAGGAGGCGTTCGTCACCGCCTCGGCAACCGCGACCGCGGTCGGTGGTTCCGCCCCGATCACCGACAGCATCTTCATCCTGGGCTACCAGCTCGGCTGCCAGGCTGACGTGTCGGCGGGTTTGCAGTACGGCGGCACGGGCGGTGCAGCCCCGGAAGCCGGCATCGGCGGCGGTGATCTCTCAGTGGGTATCTCCGCCGGTGGGGCCGGGTTCGTGCAGACCGTCCTGCAGCCCGGCGTGATTGTGGACCTGCCGTTGTCCAACATGACCCTCAACACCGACGGCGTCGCGATGATCGACATCGACAACATCCACGTCAAGGCCGACGCCTGTTGGGGAGAAGTCACCATCCGGTCCTACGCGTACTTCCGGATCTCCACCGACGCCGCGCACACCCAGTTCGCCATTTACGGCGACCCGATCAAGATCTGATGCTGATGACTCCCCGAATCGCCCTGGGCCTGATCTTTCCGGCCACCTTCGCAACGCTGGCAGCGATGTCCACCGTGTTCGCCGCCGCTGCGGGTGCCCAGGACCTTCCCGACCCACCGCCCTATGTCCCCGACGACGGTGTGTACGCGGCGAACCCGGGCAGCTTCGACTACACCTACAACGTCATCGCCGTCGGCCCACCGCCGTCCACCGACTCCCGCGGAACCAACATCGCCGCGACCGTCGACTCGGCGATGAGCGCCGTCGGGTTGCCCGGCAGCAAGCTGGGCAACGGCGGCCCGAACGACCAGGGGTGGGTGTCATCGAACGCCATGTACGGCATATCCGCCGGGATGGCGCCCTCGGGTCAGCCTGTCGGGGGCGTCAACATCGCAGCCGGTGTCTCGGGCCTGGCCGGCGAGAGCGCGACGGGCGCTCCACCACAATCCCCGACACCGGTCGAGTCGGTCATGCCGACCGACACCGGCGGCGTCCCGTCACCGGTCCTGGAGACTCCGGGTAACCCCCGGCTGGGTGTCGAAGGTGTGGACGTCCCGCTGGCCTGACGCCCTACTGGTCCGGCGACCAGAAGGACAGCATCTCGGCCAGCGTCTCGAACGCGGCGGTGTTGACCCCGTAGGTCGCTTCGAAGTGCACGGACAGCGGGAAGCCGAGCTCACCGACCCCGTCGATGACGCGCTTGTACAGATCCAGCATCATCGCCCGCCGGCCTGCCGGGTCGGTCTCGGCCAACGTGCGGACGCACTGCTGCTCCTTGGCGACCGCCTCGTTGCCCGGATCCTGGATCAGCCAGTCGATCAACCCGACGCGACTTTCCACCTTCGGAACGAACCCGAAGGACAGCAGAATCTCCGGGCGGTGCTCGGTGGTGGCGGCGAACTCACGCAGGAATCCGACGATGGCGTCGGAGTACAGCAGCTGGGTCATGCCGTAGGTGGCGCCGCGGTCGCATTTGAAGTTGAACCGGCCGTGTTCCCCCTCGCGGGTGGGGATCAGGATCGCGCCGCGGTGTTCGACCACCCCTTTGAAGAGTGACAGCGCATCGGTCGGGGCCACTCCGGACCCCTCACCGTCGTTGAGGGTCCGGGGCACGCCGACAAAGGCGATCCCCTCGAATCCGCTGTCGCGCAGTTCGCTGAGCCTGGCGCGTAGCGTGGGCTCGTCCATGAACGCGGTCACCTGAGTGCACAGGCCTTTGACGCCGGGCAGTTCGGGTTCGATCATCGACCAGAAATCGAGCACGTCGAGCTTCGGTTTCATCTCGACGGGGCGGTCGTCGTCCTCTTCGATCATCCCCGGGATCATCACGTGCCGGATCCGGTCCTCGAGACCGACTTCCTTGGAACACCGCAGGACCTTCTGGGCGTCCTCCATGGCGTGCTCACGGCCACGTTCGACGTTCGGGGGCACCAATTCGAGAGCGATGGTGTTCAAGCTCACAGCATTTGCTCCACATCTGACGTACTCCGGGCGGGCAGGTCATCCGGTTGCCCCACGTTACAGACCGCGGTTGGTCACCGCGCCCGGGTGTCGGGGGGACGGGACCTGACACACATCACACCGGCAGCCGCGCTTTCGTTGACATAATCGATGCAGACGCTCATGAACATCGCCCCCAACACCACGTACCGCGGTATCCGCTCCCTGCTGGTCGCCGCCTTCGCTCTCCTCGTCACCGCGCTGGCGGCCTGCACCGTTGTGGAGCCGTCGCCCGGCTCCACAACGAGCAGCAGCCCGCTGCCCAGCTCCCCGTTCGACCCCACCAACACACCTATGCCCGAACCGACCGGTCCGTTACTGGCATACCGCGCCGCCGACGAGATCGGGCTCGTCGACGGCACGAAGGTGATCGCCACCGCCTCCGGCAGCTTCACCCCGTCCAACGACCTCATCGTCACCGAGGACGGACACTTCGTGTTCGCCCGGACCAGTGACGGTCAGCTGGTCACGCTCGAGGTGTCCAGCCGTGAGACCGCCACCCGGTCGGTCGCGGTGGGCCCGGCGCTGGGGATCGGCGACGGGAGCACCGTCGTGTGGTGGGAGCAGCCGAACCGCCTGATGCAGCTCGACCTCGCCGACCCCGACTCGCAACCCGTCCTCGCCCAGACCGTCGAGCTGCCGGCGGCCGGCGGAGCCCAGGTCGGCAAGCCACGGTTGATCGTGGCGCGCGGCGGCACCGCCGTGATCGCCCGGACCGAGACTCCGCCGTCGCCGTTCGGCGGCCCCGACACGCTGTACGCCGTGCACGGCCCCGGGGCGCCGACCTCGCTGGGGCAGGTCGAGGCGAACAGCCCGGTGTCGGTGGCCCGCCTCAGCGGGGACGGGTCCCGCCTCGCCTACGGGATCTACCGCGCCACCGACAACGACTGCGGCACCGCCGCGGTGGTGCTCACCGCCGCCGACGGCTCCCAACAGACCTACGACGTCGCCAGCTCGGACGCCCAGCGCGGATCCCGGGTGTCCAGGCTGTGGTGGCCGCCGGAGGGACTGCCGCAGCTGAGCCTGATGAGCTGGCGCTGCGACCGCTCGGAGGCCTACCCTCCGTTGGCCTGGCAGCTCTCCGACGACGGCATGACCCAGGTCGAGCCGCGGGCAGCGGCGATCGAGGTCGCCGACGTGGCTCCCGCGCAACGCGCGTTGATACTCCCCGCGGACGGCCAGTACGGCGACCTGGCCGGCACGCTGGTGCTCGAGGAGAGCGACCGCAGGATCCCGATCAAGTCCGACGTCGACGCCATCGCCCTCATCCAGCCGTCTCCGTAGGCTGGGTGCGGTGAGTATCGCGCTGGCGGACAGCTTCGTCCGCGACCTTCCCGAGTTGGCGGTGCGCTGGCAGGCCGAGTCGGCGCCCGAACCGCGGCTGCTCGTGCTCAACGCACCGCTGGCCGCAGAGTTGGGCCTCGACCCGGACTGGCTGCGCGGCCCCGGTCTGGGGCTGCTGCTGGGCTCCGCCGTTCCCGAGGGCGCCGCCCCCGCCGCCCAGGCCTACGCCGGTCACCAGTTCGGCGGGTTCGTGCCCAGGCTGGGCGACGGCCGCGCACTGCTGCTCGGCGAACTCACCGACGCCGACGACCGGGTGCGTGACCTGCACCTGAAGGGATCTGGGCGCACCCCGTTCGCGCGCGGCGGGGACGGGCTGGCCGCTGTCGGACCGATGCTGCGCGAATACCTGATCAGCGAGGCGATGCACGCGCTCGGGATCCCCACCACCCGCGCACTCGCGGTGGTCGCCACCGGACGCGAGGTGTACCGGGAATCCGTGCTGCCCGGGGCCGTGCTGGCCCGGGTCGCCGCCAGCCACCTACGGGTCGGCACCTTCCAATACGCGTCGCTGCTCGCCCAGTCGAACGAGGACTCCGACCTGCTCCGCCGGCTCGCCGACCACGCGATCGCGCGGCACCACCCGGCGATCGCGGACGCCGAACACCGCTATCTGGCCCTGTTCGACGCCGTCATCGCAGCGCAGGCCGAACTGGTCGCGCAATGGATGCTGGTCGGCTTCGTGCACGGAGTGATGAACACCGACAACATGACGATCTCGGGCGAAACCATCGACTACGGCCCGTGCGCGTTCATGGAGGCTTTCGATCCGGAGACGGTGTACAGCTCGATCGACAGCTGGGGCCGCTACGCCTACGGCAACCAGCCCGCCATCGCGATGTGGAACCTCGCGCGCTTCGCCGAAGCGCTGCTGCCGCTGCTCGACGACGACACCGAGCAGGCCATCAAGCTGGCCGAGGCTTCGTTGCACACCTTCCAGAGCCGCTACGACGAGCACTGGTCGGCAGGCATCTCGGCCAAGCTGGGGCTGCCCGACGTCCCGCGCGACGTGGTCGGCGGCCTGGCCGGCGAACTACTGACTCAACTGCAGCAGAGCCAGGTCGACTACACGTCGTTCTTCCGCCGGCTGGCCTCGGCGGCCCGCGGGGACGCCGAGCCCGTCCGCGGGGAATTCGTCGACCTGGCCACCTTCGACGGCTGGCTGGACCGCTGGCGTGCCCTCGTTCCCGACGCCGCGCTGATGGACCGGGTCAACCCCATCTACATTCCCCGAAACCATCTGGTCGAGGAGGCGCTGGCGGCGGCCACCGACGGTGACCTCGCCCCCTTCGAGGGCCTGATGAACGCCGTCGGCTCGCCGTTCACCGAACGGCCGGGGCTGGAGCGCTACGCCGAGCCCGGACAGCAGGAGTTCACCGCCTCGTTCCGAACTTTCTGTGGAACCTGAATGTCGGGCGTAGCGTTTCGGGAGTGAGCGCCAGCACTCGACTCGGTCTGCAGGACCTGCTGTTCATCTACGGCGAGACGTCGAGTTCGAAGATGCATGTAGGTGGCCTGCTTCCGTTCACCCCGCCTGCTGACGCGCCGCGCGACTATCTGCGCCGGGCAGTCGACGAGGCGCGCCGCCTGGAGGTGGTGCCCCCGTGGAACCGAAAGCTGGCGCACCCGCGGCTGCAGTTCAGCCCGGTGCACAGCTGGGTGGTCGACGAGGATTTCGACTTCGACTATCACGTGCGCCGGTCGGCGCTGGCCAGTCCGGGCGACGAACGGGAGCTGGGAATCCTGGTGTCCCGGTTGCACAGCAACCACCTCGACCTGACCCGTCCGCCGTGGGAGCTGCACGTCATCGAGGGCCTCGAGGGTGGCCGGTTCGCGCTGTATCTGAAGATCCACCACGCGCTGGTCGACGGTTACAGCGGGATGCGAATGCTCGGCCGCAGCATGTCCAAGTCTGCCGACTCCGACGACCCGCGCATGTTCTTCAACGTGCCGTCGCCGTCGCGTCCCCCGCGTGACACTGAGCCGGCCAACCCGGTGACCGCATCGCTGCGGGCGCTCGGCGGCATCGGTTCGGCGGTCACCGGCGCCGTCGGCTCGGCGGTCGACCTCACCACGGCGCTGGTCAACACCCAGCTCCGGCGCGACGGCGAGCACGCGCGGATCCCTGGTTCGGCATCGGCGCCGCACAGCATCCTCAATGCGCGGATCAGCCGCAACCGCCGCTTCGCCACCCAGCAGTACGAATTCGACCGGCTCAAGGCGCTGAGTGCACAGCACGGTGTGACGATCAACGACGTCGCGCTGGCGATCATCGGCGGCGGGTTGCGCACCTTCCTTGCCGATATGGACGAACTCCCCGAGCGTTCGCTGATCGCCTTCCTTCCGGTGAACGTGCGACCGAAGGGCGATGAGGGCGGCGGCAACGCGGTCGGGGCGATCCTGGCGCCGATGGGTACCGACATCGAGGATCCCGTCCAGCGTCTGGCCTCGATCAGTGCAGCGACCCGCGCGTCCAAGGCCCAGCTGCAGACGATGTCGCCCACCGCGATCATGGCCTACAGCGCCGCCCTGCTGGCACCGGCGGGTGGGCAGATCGCCGGGGCGCTGACCGGGGTGGCGCCACCGTGGCCGTACACCTTCAACCTGTGCGTCTCCAACGTGCCCGGCCCGCCGGAGCCGTTGTATTTCAAGGGATCCCGGCTGGAGGCGACCTATCCGGTGTCCATCCCGATCCACGGGATGGCGCTGAACATCACCCTGCAGAGCTACGCCGAGACCATGAACCTCGGATTCGTGGGCTGCCGAGACCGGCTGCCCAGCCAGCAGCGTCTCGCCGTCTACACCGGCGACGCGCTGGCCGACCTGGAGAAGGGCTCACTTCACTAGACCCCGTCAGAACGGTGGTGGGTCGTCGCCGTAGTCGGGTTGGTAGCCGGTGGGGCGGTCGACGGATTGGCGGAGTCGGTCGGCGGCCGGTGCGGTGGTGGTGTGTGGGGTGCGGCGTCGCGTTTGTTGTTGTTCGGCAGCTTTGGCGGCGGCGGCTTGGTCGAGTTCCCTGTGGGCGGCGTTGAGTTCGCGTTCGCGGGTGATGTAGGCCGCTTTGGCTTGGGTGCGAGTGTGGCGGCGTAGCGGCATGTTCAGCTCCCGCCCCGGGGTGCGCGGCGGTGTGGGGCTTGGTGTTGGTCGGCCCGGTGTTGGTGGGTCTGGTGGGGCGCTGGTGGTGGTGGTCCAGGTGGGGAACAGCAGCGCCGAGAGGGGTTTGGTGGTGTAGGTGTGTCCGGTGGGGGTGCTCAGGTGCAGGGTTCCGTCGGGTAGCTGGACGTCGTGCCAGTCTTCCCAGAATGTTTTGAGCAGGTGGTGCAGCCGGCAGTAGGCCTTGAGGTTGGCTGCGGTGGTGGGTCCGGCGGGCCAGGGGCGGGTGTGGTCGAGGTCGGCGTGGACGGCGGGGCGGTCGCAGCCGGGGTGGCGGCAGGTCAGGTCGCGGGCGCGGACGAATGCGTCGAGGGCGGCACCGGGCCGGTATCCGGGGTTGGCGGGCAACTCATCGGGGCCGGTGAGGTGGCGCACGGTGGCGCCGTGGGCGAGCAGCTCGGCCAGCAGCGCGGCGGGCACCACGGTGCCGGGC
>NZ_JBSWXU010000023.1:0-51881 GCF_056160785.1 Mycobacterium sp. ABE4_509
GGCCACGGCCGCCTCGGCGTCGGCGACGGAGGCGTCCGGCGCGTAGCCGAGGACCTCTCCGGTCGCCGGGTTCAGCGACGGAAACGTCCGGTCGGCCTCGAGCAGCTGCCCGCCGATCAGCAGCCGGCGATCGGCGCGGGGTGAGTCCCCCCCGGCATCCCCGCCGTCCCCGCGATCACTCGAGATCGTGGCTGTTTCCTGCATCATCCTCCTCAGGGAGCGGCACCGTTGGTGTGACTGAAGTGGGCTCACGTGCCCAAATGTGATGGAAACTGCATTCTCATCTTCGGCGAATCATACATTCGCGAGGAGAGAACTCAAGAAAATGCGAGGAACCGTCGGGGCCTGCGCAGAACTGTGCGACAAAGCGCCGCCAAACGTCTCACCAGTGCGAACGCGAGGGGTGCCATGTCTTGCGATAAGGCAGTATGCGAGAGTACGGTTCTCATAATCGGAAGGATGATTCTTGATGCTTGAGGGCTGCGCGTGAAAACCGCTGTCGTAACCGGGGGCGCCTCCGGCATCGGCGCCGCGATCGCAGACCGGCTGCGCGCCGACGGCCTCCGGGTGGCGATCATCGATCTGAACCCCGGCGAGGAGAAGTTCTCCTACGCCGCCGACGTCACCGACCGCGCGGCCGTCGACGCCGCGCTCGGCGAGGTCCGCGCCGAGCTGGGCCCGATCACCGTGCTCGTCAACGCTGCGGGCCTGGATCGCTTCAAACGGTTCACCGACCTGTCGTTCGACGAGTGGCAGAAGGTCATCGACGTCAACCTCAACGGGACGTTCCACTGCATCCAGGCGGTGCTGCCCGACATGCTCGAGGCCGGCTGGGGCCGCATCGTGAACATCTCGTCTTCGAGCACGCATTCCGGCCAGCCGTTCATGTCGCCCTACGTGGCCGCCAAGTCCGCGGTCAACGGGCTGACCAAATCCCTGGCGCTCGAGTACGGCCCGCACGGCATCACCGTCAACGCGGTGCCGCCCGGATTCATCGACACCCCGATGCTGCGCAAGGCCGAAGAGCGCGGATTCCTCGGCGACACCCAGAAGCAGATCGAGGCCACTCCGGTGCGCCGCATCGGCCGACCCGAGGACATCGCCGCGGCCTGCGCGTTCTTCATCTCCGACGAGGCCAGCTACATCACCGGACAGATCCTGGGCGTCAACGGCGGCCGGAACACCTAGCGACAGCGAAAGGAAGCCACATACATGGGACGCGTTCAGGGGAAGGTCGCCTTCATCACCGGCGCCGCACGCGGGCAGGGCCGCAGCCACGCCGTACGGCTGGCCGAAGAGGGCGCCGACATCATCGCCGTCGACCTGTGCGAGGACTTCGAGACCATCGGCTATCCGATGGCAACCACGGCCGACCTCGAGGAGACCGCCGCATTCGTGGAGAAGACCGGCCGGCGGGTCGTCACCGCCAAGGCCGACGTCCGGGACGCCGCGCAGCTCAAGAAGGCCCTCGAGGACGGCATCAACCAACTGGGCGGCCTGGACATCGTGGTCGCGCAGGCCGGCATCGCCGGCATGAAGGGCAACCCGCCGATGCAGGCGTGGACGGACGTGATCAACACCAACCTGGTCGGCACCATCAACGCCATCCAGGTGGCGCTGCCCCACCTCAATGAGGGCGCGGCGATCGTGGCGACCGGCTCCACAGCGGCCATGATGGACGCGCACAACAAGCCGAACCCGGGCGCCGACCCCGGCGGGATGGCCTACATGACCTCCAAACGTCTGCTCTCGCAATATGTTCACGATCTGGCGACGAACCTGGCGGTGCGAGGCATCCGGGCCAACGTGGTGCATCCGACCAACTGCAACACCGACATGCTGCAGAGCCCGCCGATGTACCGGTCCTTCCGGCCCGATCTGGAGAATCCCACCCGGGCCGACGCCGAGCCGGTGTTCGGCGTGCAGCAGGCGATGAAGGTCAATTTCATCGAACCCGAAGACATCAGCAACGCGATCCTGTGGCTGGTGTCCGACGAGGCCAGGTATGTCACCGGCATGCAGATGCGTGTCGACGCCGGTGGCTATTTGAAGTGGTACGACTACCACGTCTAGGAAGGACAGTGGCGTGAAGGTTTTTGTTGACTCGGGACGGTGCCAGGGGCACACGCTGTGTTCGATGATCGCCCCGGACTCCTTCGAACTCAGCGACATCGACGGGACGGCCTCGCCGATCAACGAAGTCGTTCCGGCCGATCAGCAGGATGCGGTCCGCGAGGCCGCACACTCCTGCCCGGAACAGGCCATCTCGATCGAGGAATGACCGTCGCAGCCCTTGCGACAGCAACTGAAGATCACAGCCAACTGATCCGAAAAACACAGAAAGACAAGAGCCTTGAGTGTCGATGACGTCGTAGACGGCAC
The DNA here is from genome assembly GCF_056160785.1 of Mycobacterium sp. ABE4_509. Taxonomy (NCBI): domain Bacteria; kingdom Bacillati; phylum Actinomycetota; class Actinomycetes; order Mycobacteriales; family Mycobacteriaceae; genus Mycobacterium; species Mycobacterium sp. ABE4_509. The sequence continues at coordinate 2,383 of NZ_JBSWXU010000023.1, forward strand.
CGCCGACGACAACCGCAGGCAGCCGACCTATCACTTCGACCGGCACACGCCCGAGTACCGGCTGCAGTTCGAAAAGATCACCGAAGAGATGCAGACCAAGTGCCCGATGGCGTGGACCGACACGTACAGCGGGCACTGGGTGGCCGCCGGCAGCAAGGAAGTATTCGAGCTGGCGCGCTGCCCGGTGGTGTCCAATCACCACGACATCTCCGGAGACACCCCCTACCAGGGCATCACGATCCCGAAGGCCAGTCGCGCCACTGTCGTGCGCGGCGGCATCCTCGAGATGGACGAGCCCGAGCACAGCATCTACCGCGGTGCGCTCAACCCCTATCTGTCCCCGGCGGCGATCAAGCGCTGGGAACCGTTCATCGATGAGATCACCCGTGCCGCACTCGATGAACACATCGATTCCGGCCGGATCGATTTCGTCGATCACCTGGCCAACGTGGTCCCCGCGGTGTTCACGCTGGCGATGATGGGCATCGAACTCAAGAAGTGGAACGTCTACAGCGAGCCCACCCACGCATCGGTGTACACCCCGGAGCATTCGCCCGAACGCGAGAAGATCAACGAGCAGCACCGCGAGATGGGCATCGACATCATCAACAACATGATGGAGATTCGCGAGAATCCCCGTCCTGGGCTGGTGAATGCGTTGCTGCAGTTGCGTATCGACGGTGAGCCCGCGCCGGACATGGAGATCCTGGGGAACCTCGGTCTCATCATCGGCGGCGGGTTCGACACCACCACGGCGCTGACCGCGCACGCCCTGGAGTGGCTCGGCGAGCACCCCGCCGACCGCGACCGGCTCAGCCGCGAACGCGACACCCTGCTGCACCCGGCCACCGAGGAGTTCCTGCGGTTCTTCACCCCGGCTCCCGGTGACGGCCGGACGTTCTCCGAGGACGTCGAGATCGACGGACACCAGTTCAAGCAGTACGAGCGGCTCTGGCTGTCCTGGGCGATGGCCAACCGCGACCCTTCGGTTTTCGAGGACCCCAACGAGATCATCATGGACCGGAAGGGCAACCGGCACTTCAGCTTCGGCATCGGCGTGCACCGGTGCGTGGGGTCCAATGTGGCGCGCACGGTGTTCAAGTCGATGCTCACCGCGGTCCTCGACCGGATGCCCGACTACGTGTGCGACCCGGAAGGCACCGTGCACTACGACACCATCGGGGTCATCCAGGGGATGCGGAATCTGCCCGCCACCTTCACCCCGAGCAAGCCGCTGGGCCCTGGCCTCGACGAAACACTGGACAAGCTGCAGCGCATCTGCAACGAGCAGGAGCTGGCCAGGCCGATCACCGAGCGCAAGGAACGCGCCGTCATCGATTAGGGCTGATGCTGCCCATGATTCGTAACGAAGTGGTTCGATAGGCATTCCATGGTATGAGCCGAAGCTTGGGAGGTGGGCGATGAAGCTCAAGATCACGTCTGCGTTCTCGGCGCTCTTCGTCATGGCGACTTTTCTGGCTCCACCTTCGTCGGCCGGCATGCAGCTCGGTAACTACGACCTGTGGACCAACCGGTATGATCGCGCGTCATGGTTCTGGTACGTCGCATTGTGCATCCCCGAAAAATCGCCGGACTGCGTCTACGTCTCGGGGGCCCCGCGGCTGGCCTACTACGCGCCTTACTCAAGCAAGGCGTGGTTGGTCGACGGCCGGTATAGCTTCACCGTCGACGTGCCCGACGGGCTGCGCTGCCCCGGCTACAACCTGCCGACCCATGAGACGTATTCCTGGGACGCGGTGACGCTGGTCGGCACCATCGACTCGAAGTACGACGTCGGGTGTTTCAACGGTCCACCCGGTACCCAATTCTGGACGTTCAAGCTCGTGCGGCTCTAAGGAGTCACAGCGACGCGTAGCGCTGGCGAATCCCGTTGAACCGCTCCCACATCTGGGCCACCCGCTGCTCCTCGGTGACCGACACGGTGTCTGCCGGAAGCTCGGCGGCCAGGTCGGCGTGCTTCACCAGCCGGGTGTGCAGTGCCGCGGGCTGCCCGGCGAGCATGTGCCGATAGGTGACATTGCCGCAGTCGAAGCCCTGGGTGTCCATCCAGTTGTGAAAGCCGGGATCCCGGTGGCCCAGGATGATGCGCACTCTGCCGTCGGAGTCCACCGTGGTGCGGCTGGGCGTGTAGCTGACCGGGCGGTACCGGAAGTCCATGCTGTCGAAGAACACTCCCATGTTGGTCAACATCCACAGACCGTCGTGCGCATCGAAGGAGATGATCAGCGCTTCGTCAGAGGCCAGCTTCCAGTGCATGTTCGTCGCCGCCCGTCCCCGTTTGGCGTCCGCATCGGTGGAACCGGCCGCCGGGAAACTGTTCGGCCGGGTGGCATCGACTCCCCCGTGGCTGAACGGATACTCCGGCCAGTCGTGCATCAACCCGGTGACGAAGTCGCCGGCCCACCCGATCGCATCGGCCAGTTGCCCCACGGTGGGCAGCGGCTGCGGTGAATCCATGTCCACCCGCTCGATGCGCAACCGTGCGGGCCGCTCATCCCAGGAGTCGAACCCCTGCCGGATGAACACCTTTCGCGACTCGGCTGTGGTGGGCAGCCAGTTCGGGCCGCGCCGGGACCCGCCGACATGGATCTCGAATGTCCCGTCCTCGGCCACCGCCAGCCGGTCGCCGGCCAGGTTGGCCTCGGGCACATCCCCGAAGGGTTCGTGCAGCACACCCGGTCCGTCCCGGCGTGCGCCCTGCACGGTGATGTTCAGGAAGCGCGCGCTGCCCCGCTCACCGGCGATGCGGTAGGTCGAGGAGCCGTCGATCCAGGCCTGCTGATAGGTGAAGTCGGCGCAGTCGCCGCCGAGCTTGCGGGTGGGTCCACAGAAGGCGTGCAGACTCGGATAACGGGTGTCCCTGGTCTCCAGTGCGAGGTCGAAGGCCTGGCCGAGGTTCTGCGTCAGGAACCGCAGTGCATCGACCCGGTGTGCGTCCGAGGTCGGGTTGAGGTCCTTGAACGCCTGTTCGCCGGCGGCTCTGAGGGCGTCGCAGAAGCCCGCCCACGCCTGGTACAGCTGCGCATCCGCGGACCCGTCACCCAGCGCCATCGTCAGTCCAGGTCCAACCGGGCCAGCATCGCCGACACCGTCTCGCAGGCCCGGACGGCGGCGGCCAACCGGCCCTCCCGCTCGATCCGTGGCCCGATCAGTTCGAGATCGATCCCGTGGCAGTACCCGCTGCCGAGCACCTGCCCGAGCAGCGCTTCGAGCGGAACCGCGCCGTCCCCGGGCACGGCGCGGGCGGGCAGCGCCCGGTCCCCCAGGACGTAGTCGCTGACTTGGAGCATCTCCATGCGCGGCATGGCGCGGTCCAGCAGCGCGGGTAGGTGTGCTTCGGTCCAGCAGTGGAACAGGTCCACGCAGATGCCCACGCCGGCCATGTCGGCCAACTCGATGGTGTCGCGCAGAGAGTGCGCGATGTGCAGGTCGGCGTACAGACCGGAGGCGTTCTCGATCGCGAGTGCGAGGCCGGCATGTTTCGCCTCGGCGATGCAGGGGGCCACGCCGTCGCAGAACCGCGCGGCGGCATTCTCCCAGGACGACTCGCCCCGGCCGCCGGTCAACATGTAGACGACCCGGGCATCCACACCGGCCGCGGCCTCGATCACCCGCCGCAGGCCGTCGGTCGAATCGAACAGGTGGTAGACGGACTCGACCGAATACCCCTCGCCGTCGATGACTTTCACCAGCTCCGGGTCACCGAGCTGGGCGTCGATCAGACTGAGCCGCGACACCCCGAGTTCCCGCCACGTCACACGCATCTCGTCGAGCGTCGCTCCGAGGAACGTCACGCTGTGCACCGACAGACGCGGGTCAGTCACGCGACTCGATCTCCACCCCGAAACGCTGCCGGAACGGCGCGAACTCCTCGTGCAGGGCGCCGAGGTCCTCGCCGATGTCGGTGAGCAGCGTCGTCGAGTACCGGAACTTGCCGTGCCGGTCACCTTTGTTGTTGCGCAGGTAATCCCGCATCGCCGACTCGGCCGCAGCACCGAGTTCCCGGCCGCAGAAGCGGTGGTAGCGGCGCACGGTACCGACCGGGTCGGCGACGAAATCGGTGTAGCGCACGTGCAGGATGCGCGGATCGTGCACCAGCGGTTCGGACATCGTGTTGGCGATGCCGGCGCGGGTCAGCTCGAGATGCATCTTGGCCGCCGCCCGCAGGTCCACCGGTCCGACGATGCCCTCCAGGATGTCGGCCATCATCATCGTGCGCGAGGCCGCGACCTGAACAGGGTCGCGGTGCAGCCACACCAGCCTCGCGTCGGGATATTCGGCGAACATCTCGGCCAGCCGAAAACCGTGGAATCCCTTCAGCACCCAGTACTTGTGGGGGCGGCCGTACTGGCACTGCTGCAACATCGCCTTGTGGACGCGGTACTGCGCGGCGGCATCGGTGGGCAGGCCGCCGACCACCGTCTGCATCGGCACCCGCCACCACGCCGTGGGTGTCAGCACCCGGAAGTCGAAGGCCCAGGTGCGCTCGTCCTCGGGCAGTCCGTCGCCCAGCATGTCGTTGTAGGGATGGCTGTGCAGCCATTTCGGCATCGTGGCGTTGATCTCGCGCCAGTCCGCGTCGGCCAGCGCGCGCCGCGGGTCATCGGGACCGGTGCTGCCCGGTGGCGGCGACGGGTACATGACCTCCCAGAACCGCAGCGCCCGCGCATCCGGGTCCACCGACATCAGCGCGTGCATCAGGGTGGTGCCCGAGCGGGGCTCACCGGTGACGAACATCGGCGCTTCGATCACTTCGTCGGGCACCGGATAGCGGCGACGATCGGCGAAGAACTCCAGGCGGCTGGTCAGCAGGCCGTGGCAGACGGCCTCCGCGCGGCGGCAACCGTCCTCGTCCATGCCGAGGCTGTTGAGATGGTCGACGACGAGGCCGAACCGCTGCGGCAGCGTCGGGTCCCCGTAGTCCGAGGACCCGGTCTCGGCCTCGGCGCGGGCGAGTATCTGCCCGGCACTCAACCGCACCGTCATCGAACGGCCCCGCACAGAGCCATCAGTTCGTCCTCGGCGGCCCGGACGTTCTCGGCCGAGGCGGCGGCGAAGTCGAGCCCCGCCATCGCGCCGTAGTCCAGGATCTTGGGCACCCGCAGCCCTGCCTCGACGTACTCGGAGACGATTCGCGCGACCTGTTCGGGCGTGCCGTGCGGGACCACCGCCAGAATCATCTCGGGTTCGACACGACCGAGGAACTCCAGGATCCGCTCCCGCGTCAGCACCGCCGGGTCGATGTCGTGGAAGCCGCGCCAGTCCGGCCCCATCGGATGCTCGAAACCGTGGCCGGCCAACAGCTCCGCCGAGACCTGCAGCAGGAAGGATTTCACCAGCGGCGCGTCGAGGATCTTCGCCAGGTCGGCGTCGTCGCGGCCCAGCACGCACACCTGGATGAAGCACGGCGTGATCGCCATCGGGTCGCGGCCGGCCCGCTCGGCCGAGGACCGCACCCGGAAGAGCTTGTCGGCATAGTCCTCCGGGGTCCACGCTCCCGCCGGCCACCACCCGTCGGCATAGCGACCGGCGATCTCCAGTGAGCGCGGGCCGCTGGCCCCGATCCAGATCGGTGGGAACCGGCCGTCATAGGGTTCGGTGTCCAATCGGGCGTGGGCGAGCCGATAGAACCGCCCGTCGAAGTCGACCGGTCCGTCACTTTCCCAGAGCAACCGGATGACCTGCAATGCCTCCTCGAAACGGCCGACCGGCCGGGTGAAGTCGAATCCGTAGGGTTCGATGTTCTCGCTCTCGCCGCTGCCCAGGCCGAGGATGAACCGGCCCCTGGACAGATGGTCGATCGTCAGAGCGCTCTGCGCCAACGAGGCCGGATGGCGCCGGACGGTGTCGACCACGCTGGTCGCAAGCGGCACGTTCTCGGTGAGCACCGCGGCTGCGGCGGCGACTGCCATACCGTCGAGGTGGCGGTGCGGGGACGGTGAGGCGAGCGCCAGGTCGGTGAACTCCGGAGTCCAGATCGAGTCCGGCCAGAAACTGACCATGTGGTCGGGCAGCCAGATCGAGTGGTAGCGACCGCTGTCGAGCCGCTCGAGCACCCCGAGGTCCAGCGGCAGCGTGGTCCGCAGGAACGCGGCCGGCTGCACCTTCACTGGCGTGTCCTCGCTACCCGCTCACCGCCGAGGTAGGCCGAGGACCTGCTGGGCGATGATGTTGCGCTGGATCTCCGAGGTACCGCCGGCAATGGTGCCCCCGAAGCTACGGGCGTAGCGTTCGAACCAGCTCGCGAAGTAATGGTCCAGATTCATGTGTTCGTAGGGCCCCGATGTCGACGGGTGCACCAGCCCCTCCGGACCGGCCGACTCCAGCGCCAGTCCCTCGACACGCTGCTCGGCCTCGGCGCCGAACAGCTTCGGGATCGACACCGACGCCACGTCGACCTCGCCACGGGCCGCCTTGGCGATGCCGACCGAGCCGAGCAGGCGCAACGCCTCATAGTCCATGATGCTGGTCGCCAGCGCGTCCCGCTGCAGGACGTCCTTCGGCTTGAAGTCGGCGATGCAGTTGGCGATCCGGTCCGCGAAGCCCAGCCACATCATGGTCCGCTCGTGCCCGAGGGAACCGTTGGCCACACCCCACCCGCCGTTGAGCGGGCCGACAAGGTTCTCGGCAGGCACCCGCACATCGGTGAAGAAAACCTCGTTGAAGTCGAGGTTCTCCATGCCGCACATATCGGCGAACGGCCGGCACACCACACCGTCAAGACCGGTGGGGATCAACAGCACGCTGATGCCCTTGTGTTTGGGCGCATCGGGGTCGGTGCGCACGAACGTCAACAGGAAGTCGGCGTCGTGGGCGCCGGAGGTCCACACCTTCTGACCGTTGACCACGAAGTAGGGCGCTCCGTCGCCGTCGGAAACAAACTGAGCTTTGGTGCGCAACGACGCCAGGTCGGATCCGGCGCTGGGTTCACTCATGCCCAGTGACGCGGTGCGTTCTCCGCGCAGCACCGGAACCGCCCACTGGTGCTTCTGCTCGTCGGTACCGAAGGTGAGCAGCGACGCGGCGATGATGTTGACGCCCTGCGGATTGAAGCTGTGATAGATCCGGCGCCGGCACAGTTCCTCGGCGTGCACGAAGGTCTGGAGCACGTTCGCGTTGCGGCCGCCGAACTCGGGCGGTTGGGCAGGCAGCAGCCAGCCGTTGTCGAACAGCAGCCGCTGCCAGTCCCGCGCCCATTGCGGCATGTGCGACACCGAGCGGGGCCGCTCGAGGGTCTGGGCCGCGGTGGGGGTGTGCTCGTCGAGGAAGGCGGAGAACTCGGCGCGGAACTCCTCGACGTCGGAATCAAAGGTCAGCTGCATTAAATTCCTCCGCAATCAATGCGCGGTGCTCGGCGGCACCGCCCAGCATCAACTCACCGGCCTTCGCGCGCTTGAGTGCGAACTGCAGGTCGTTCTCCCAGGTGAAGCCCATGGCGCCGAACAGTTGGACACCGTGCTTGAACACCAGCGTCTGGCACTCACCGGCCGAGGCCTTGGCCATCGCGGCGGCCAGCCGGCGGCGCGGGTCGTCGGCGGCGATGGTCAGCGCGGCGAAGTAGGACAGCGCCCGCGCCCGCTCGATCGCCACGTACATGTCGGTGGCCTTGTGCTGCACCGCCTGGAACGTGCCGATCAGCACGCCGAACTGCTGGCGGCTCTTGGCGTGTTCGAGCACCAGATCGAGGATGCGCTGGCAGGCCCCGACCATCGTGATCGCCATGCCCATCAGCGCGACGTGCTGGGCCCGCTCGGTGTCGGCCGGCAACCGGTCGGCGTCGGCCACGCGCGCACCGAGGAACGACACCTCGGCCACGTGCAGGACCGGATCGAACACCTCGACACGCCGGGCGGTGACCTGGTCGGCACCGACCAGGAAGACGCCGGCCGGGGTGACGACGGCGAATCGCTCGGCACGGTCCCCGTCGAGCACGAACCGGTCGGTGCCGGTGAGCACCCAACCCTGTTCGTCGCGGATGGCACTGACCCCCGAGTACACGGCGGTACCGGAGCTCATCGGGTCGAAGCGGTCCCCGACCAGCGGCGCGAACTGGGACAACGTGGCCAGAAACGGCGTCGGGTCGGTGGCCCGGCCCAACTCCTCGAGCACGATCGCCAGTTCGACGGCGTTCTCGGGGTCGGCCAGTTCGGTCCAGCCCGCTTCGAGGTAGCTGTTCCACAGCGGAGCCGGGTCGACACCGTTCTCGGCGATGTCGCGGATCAGCGAGGCCGGGCATTGCTTGGACACCGCGTCACGCACGGTCTCCTGCCACAGCCGCTGGTCAGCATCGAATTCCAACAGCATGCAGCGCCTCCGAGGCTCGACAACGGTATTCGGAGAATATCATTCTCTTTAGGTGTAGTAACCGTTCTCCCGCTACGGTCATCGGATTTCAGCCGGGCAATGCCACGTCTGGCCTCTGACCTGCACAGAAGTAAGCACTTTGCTTGGAGAACCTTGTTCTTGCCAATGAAGAACTACGATCTACACTGGGTCCATGTCCGGTATCGACGCCTGCTGCCGTAGCGCTGGCGCCGGTCAGCCCACCGGGCGATTCTGAGAGGACTCGCGTGATCGAGATCAACGACGGCACCCAGACGGTGAAGACTCCCGTCATCGATGCCAGCGTGCACATTTTCTTCGGCTCGAACAAGGACCTGCGGCAGAACTTCCTTCGTGAACCGTTCTCCAGCCGGGGCTTCCCCGACTACGAGATGGACTGGTACGGCGCACCCGGCGGCGAGTACGCCAAGGGCACCAAGGGGCCGAACAAGGAATACCCGGGCTCCGACGTCGACGTCGTCGCGCAGCATCTGTTCTCCGACCGGGGTGTCGACGTCGCCGTGCTGCACCCGATGACCCGAGGCATCATGCCCGACCGCCATCTGGGCACCGCGCTCGCCGCTGCCCATAACGAGATGATGGTGACCCGCTGGCTCGACCACTCCGAGTTCGGTGAGCGATTCCGGGGAACCATCCGGGTCGATCCAGACGACATTCCCGGGGCGATACGCGAGATCGCCAAGTACAAGGACCATCCGCGCGTCGTGCAGATCGGCATCCCGCTGCAGTCGCGCGAAGTCTACGGCAAGCCGCAGTTCTGGCCGCTGTGGGAGGCTGCGGTCGACGCCGGGCTACCGGTCGCGGCCCACATCGAGGTGGGCTCTGGAATCGCCTACGCCCCAACCCCTTCGGGCAACACACGAACATACGAGCAGTACGTGTCGTTCATGTCGCTGAACTACATCTACCACCTGATGAACATGATCGCCGAGGGCGTGTTCGAGCAGTTCGACGACTTGAAGTTCGTCTGGGCCGACGGCGCCGCCGACCTGCTGACCCCGTTCATCTGGCGGATGGACTGCTTCGGGCGCCCGCACCTCGAGCAGACCCCGTGGGCGCCCAAGATGCCCAGCGACTACCTTCCGGGTCACGTCTTCTTCGTCGACGGAGCGTTCGACGGCCCGGGCGATGCGGAGTTCGCCGGTGAGTGGCTGGGCTTCACGGGCAAGGACGACATGCTGATGTTCGGTTCCAGCTATCCGCACTGGAACCTCGCCGAGTTGGAGGTGCCGAGTTCCTACTCGGCCGAGCAGCGCGACAAGTACTGCTGGCGCAACGCCGCACAGCTCTACGGGATAGACATACCGGCCGGTCTGGTCGCACAGTAGACGCCAACCACAGGAGAGGCCAACGCATGACTGTCACAGCCACGACCCACACCCAGGACAGGATGACCCCGGCTGAGCGCGTTCCCATCCGGTGCGTCGACTCCGATGTCCACCCGACTCCGCGCCGCGGCGAACTGGTGCAATACATCCCCGAACCGTGGCGCAGCAAGTACTTCCTCACCCGCAATATCGGCGAGCAGATCTACTACGACGCCCCGGACTACGCGCACTCCTACGCGATGCGCGTCGACTCCTTCCCGTCCGACGGGGAGTTCGCCTGCAGTGACCCCGATCTGGCTTTCAAGCAGCTGATCATGGAAGCCGGTTCCGACATCGCCGTTCTCGAACCGGCCGCATATCCGGCGCGCCTGCCGGAAGCCAACCACGCGATGAACGTCGCCCTCAACCACTGGCAGGCCAACCACTGGCTCGACAGCCACAACAACTGGCATCAGCGGTGGCGCGGTTCGGTCTGCGCGGCGATCGAGATGCCCGAGGATGCCGCTCGCCAGATCGACGAGTGGGCCGACCATCCCTACATGGCCCAGGTTCTCATCAAGGCCGAGCCGCGCCCCTCATGGGGTGACCCCAAATACGACCCGATCTGGGCGGCCGCCACACGCAACGACATCACCGTCAGCTGCCACCTCTCGCGCAGTCATCACGAAGAACTGCCCATCCCGCCGGTGGGGTTCCCCAGCTACAACCACGACTTCATGGTTTCCTACTCGCTGCTGGCGGCCAACCAGGTGATGAGCCTGGTCTTCGACGGGGTCTTCGATCGGTTCCCGGAACTGCGCATCGTGTTCGTCGAGCACGCCTTCACCTGGATCCTGCCGCTGATGTGGCGGATGGACGCCATCTACGAGAAGCGCAAGTCCTGGATGGACATCAAGCGCAAGCCCAGCGAATACGTCAAGGACCACATCAAGTTCACCACACAGCCACTGGACTACCCGGAGGACAAGACCGAGTTGATGCGCGCCTTCGAATGGATGGAGTGCGAGAAGATCCTGCTGTTCAGCAGCGACTATCCGCACTGGACGTTCGACGACCCGCGTTGGCTGGTGAAGCACCTGCCCGAGCACGCCCGCGAAGCCGTGATGTTCCGCAACGGAATCGCGACGTACAAGCTGCCGGAGACCGTCCCGGCACTCGAGGGTCAGGTTCGGGTTTTCTGATCCATGCGGAGGGCAGGAGCGAAGCGACCAGGGAAGGATTGATGGACCAGCAGAAGACACCCCGCCTCGCGCAGGGCCGCGAACATGTCGTCGCCACCGTTGACGAGATCCCTCCCGGCACACACAAACTGGTTCCGATAGGGCGCCACGGCGTCGGCGTGTACAACGTCAACGGTACGTTCCACGCCATCGCGAACTACTGCCCGCATGAGGGCGGTCCGCTGTGCTCCGGGCGTGCCCGGGGCCGCAACATCGTCGACGAAACCGTTCCCGGCGACTCGGTGATGGTCCGCGACCTGGAGTACATCTACTGTCCGTGGCACCAGTGGGGCTTCGAGCTGGCCACCGGCACCACCGCGGTCAAACCCGAATGGAGCATCCGCACCTACCCCGTTCGGGTCGTTGGCGACGATGTGTTGGTGCAGGCATGACGACGACGGCATCCTCAGGACCCGAGCTGAAGCCGGGTGAACGCACCATCGAGATCAACGGCGGCAACGTCGTCTACGAAATCCTCGGCGAAAAGGGCGATTTCATCGTCCTGACGCCCGGGGGCCGGTTCAGCAAGGACATCCCCGGGCTGCGGCCGCTGGCTGAGGAACTGGTCAAGGGCGGCTACCGGGTGGTGCTGTGGGACCGGCCCAACTGCGGCAAGTCCGACGTACAGTTCTACGGCCAGAGCGAATCGCACATGCGCGCCGAGACCATGCACCAGCTGATCACCAAGCTCGACATCGGCCCGTGCATCATCGCCGGCGGCTCGGGCGGTGCCCGCGACTCGATGCTGACCACGATGCTCTACCCCGAGATAGTCCGCAAACTCGTGGTCTGGAACATCGTCGGCGGGGTCTACGGATCGTTCGTGCTCGGTTCCTACTACATCGTCCCGAGCATCCTCGCGGTGCGCGGCACCGGCATGAAGGGCGTCGTCCACATCGACGAGTGGAAGGAGCGCATCGCCGAGAACCCCGCCAACCGGGAGCGGTTCCTGGCCCAGGACCCTGACGAGTTCCTCAAGCTGATGCTGCGCTGGCTCAACGCCTTCGTACCCAAGCCGGGTCAGACGATCCCCGGGGTCGAGGACGAGATGTTCGACAACATCACGGTTCCGACGCTGATCATCCGCGGCGGCGAGAACGACCTGGATCACCCTAAGCGCACCTCGCTGGAGGTGAGCTGCCTGATCAAGGGGTCGACGCTGATCGATCCGCCGTGGCCCGAGGACGCTTGGGAACGTGCCGCAGAGGACCGCGCGTCAGGAAAGGTCAAGCATTTCAACATGTTCGACACCTGGGTCCAGGCGGCACCACCGATTCTAGACTTCCTGGGCCGATGATGAGCGGTCCGAACGACTCACCCCTGGACGACGATGCGGACCTCGCAGTTGGTCGCGGCTTCCAGCGCGGTGTGGACCCGGCTTTCCGGTATCCGCAACAGGTCGGACTTGCGCAGGGTGACCGTGATGATGTCCCAGCCCTCGTCGCCCGGGACGCGCTCGATGATGCCGGCAAGACCGAAACCCTCCAGGACTCCGCGGGCGTCGTCGTCGGTGCCGTGACTGACGAACGTGAGCACACCGAGCACAGGATCGGTCGGGAATGCCTTGGCGCACAGGCCGGCAGCCACCCTCTGCAGGCTGCCCGGGTCGCCGCCCGTCATCAGGATCTCGACCTCCCGGCGCTTCGGTGGCAGCGCGGCCAGGTTGTTGTCGATCACCTCGGCGTCCACCCCGGTGGCGAGCCGGGTCAGTTCAGCCATTCCCTCGGCCAGCTGATCGCCGGTCAGCTCGCCCGCAGGGTCAACGCCGATCCGCACCACAGCCGTTCGCATGCAGCAAAGGGTAGCCGGGCATGCACACAGAACGCGTGATCCACGTACGCAGGAGGTATCGATGAGCACGGCGATGAACACCGAACTGACCGTCGCCGCCTGGCCCGGACTCACCCCCCGACTGCTGCGTGACGCCTCCGGTGTGGAGACCGCTGCCGAGTACCGCGCGGCCGGCGGCTATCTGCCGTTGACCGACCCGGGCGCGCTCCTCAACGGAATCGGGGAAGCCGGCGTGCTCGGACGTGGCGGAGCCGCATTCCCGATGGCGGTGAAGTTGTCCACGGTTCGCCAGGCCTCCCGGCGAGGCTCGGACACCGTGCTGGTGGCCAACGGCGAGGAGGGCGAGCCTGCCTCGGTCAAAGACCGCTGGCTGTTGCGCAACCGGCCACACCTGGTGCTGGACGGTCTCCGCCTCGCCGCCCAGATCGTGGGCGCGCCCGTCGCGCACGTCTACGTGTCTGACCCCGCGGCCGGTCAGGTGGTGCAGTCCGCTCTGGACGAACTCTCCGGGCCCGAACTCGACGGGGTCACCGTCAGCGTGCGGGTCGTTGACCCCGGCTATGTCGCCGGTGAGGAGACCGCCGCGGTCCGGGCCATCAACGGCGGCCCGGCCAAACCGACCGACAAGCCCCCACGGCCGTACGAGCAGGGCGTGGGCGGACTGCCCACTCTCGTCAGCAATGTGGAGACACTGGCCAACCTGCCATTCGTGCACGAGCACGGTGCGGTCGCGTACCGCCAGGTGGGCACCAAGGACTCCCCGGGCACATTCCTGGCGACCGTGACCGGCGGAGCCGGCCCGGCCGGCCTGTACGAGGTGCCGTTCGGCATCGCCGCCGCCGAACTCCTCGCGACGCACGGTGTCGCCGCCGATCAGGTGCAAGGCGCTCTGATGGGCGGATACTTCGCCGGGCTCCTCGACCGCAAGCTCCTCGACATCACGCTCGATCACGAAACTCTGCGCGGCCTGGGCAGCGGCCTGGGATGCGGGGCGATCTCCGTGTTGACCGGCGAATCTCCGGTGGCCGTGGCTGCATCGGTGCTCGCGTACTTCGCCCGCGAGAACGCCGGGCAGTGCGGATCGTGCTTCAACGGCACCGCCGCCATGGCCGCCGCGGCCGTGGCGTTGCGCGACGGCATCGCGAGCCAAGACGATCTGGACCGACTGAAACGGTGGTCGGTGGTGCTGCGGGGCCGTGGTGCCTGCGCGACTCTGGACGCAGCCACCAACATCGCCGCCAGCCTGCTCACGCTGTTCCCCGAGGACGTCGCCCGACACCTCGGCGCGCAGGACACGGCGGCGGACGCACCCGCATTCACTGCCGACCGTCCCTTCGAGGTGGAGCCACTGTGACCGAGAACATGCGAGTCAAACTCGACCGAACGCTGTGCGACGGGTTCGGCATCTGCGCCAAACACGCACCGGAGTACTTCCCCCTCGACGACTGGGGGTATGCGGTCCTCGCCGGTGACGGCAACATCCCCGAGCGTGACCACGACGCGGTCGCGCGGGCACTCATGGACTGTCCGGTGCACGCCATCATGGAGCTGGGCGAACGACGCCCCGATGACGCGCCGCCCCCGGAGCTGATCGAGCCCGACCTCGAGGACTTGAAGACCGAGAACAACGAGGCGGAATGGGGATTCACCCGGTGAGCCGTCTCCCCCTGCCCCAGCTGACTTTTGACAACGAGTTCTTCTGGACGTCAGGAGCCGACGGGGTACTGCGGATCCAGGATTGCGGCGACTGCAAGTCGTTGATCCATCCGCCTCAACCGGTGTGCCGCTACTGCGGCAGCCGCAACATGGGCGTCCGGGAGGTCTCCGGACGCGCTGTGCTGTCGGCGTTCACGGTCAACGAGCGGTTCTCGATTCCGGGCCTGCCCGCACCCTACGTCGTCGCACAGGTCGCCATCGAGGAGGATCCGCGCGTCCGGCTGACCACCAACATCATCGACTGCGACCCCGACGAGCTCGAACTCGGCCGGGTGGTCGAGGTGGTCTTCGAGCAGAACGAGGACGTCTGGCTGCCGCTGTTCACCCCGACCGCCGAGCCCGAGACGGGACCGCTGCCGGCCGACGAGATCGCGCCGGAGGATTTCGGCAAGTTCGTCCGGCCGATGTTGACCACCGAGAAGTTCGAGGACGCCGCTGCCATCACCGGCATCGGTGCGTCCCGGATGGGCCGGCGGCTGATGGTCTCGCCGCTGTCGCTGACCATCGACGCCTGCGAACAGGCGATCGCCGACGCCGGACTGACGCTGGCCGACATCGACGGGTTGTCGACCTACCCGGCTATGGATGCGATGGGCATGGGCGAAGGCGGCGTCACCGCTCTGGAAGGCGCGCTCGGCATCAGGCCGACCTGGATCAACGGCGGGATGGACACGTTCGGCCCCGGCGGCTCGGTGATCGCCGCGGTGATGGCGGTCGCCACCGGCATGGCCCGCCACGTGCTGTGCTTCCGCACCTTGTGGGAGGCGACGTTCAACCAGCTGATGAAGGAGGGCAAGGCGGCCCCGCCCGGCGGAGCCCGGGTCAACAACTGGCAGGCGCCGTTCGGCGCCACCTCGGCGGCGCACACTCTGGCGCTCAACGCGCAACGGCACTTCCACCGCTACGGCACCACCAAGGAGACGCTGGGCTGGATCGCGCTGAACCAGCGCGCGAACGCCGCCCTGAACCCGACGGCCATCTATCGCGACCCGATGACGATGGACGACTACCTCAACGCCCGCCCGATCACCACCCCGTTCGGGCTCTACGACTGCGACGTGCCCTGCGACGGCGCCGTCGCGGTCGTCGTCTCGGCGGTCGACGCCGCGGCCGACTGCCCCAAGCCCCCGGTGTTCTTCGAGGCCGTCGGCACCCAGATCATCGAGCGCACCGACTGGGACCAGACGACGCTGACCCACGAACCGCAGGTGCTGGGCCAGGCCGCGCACCTGTGGACGCGCACGTCGATGCGTCCCGCCGATGTCGACGTCGCCGAACTCTACGACGGCTTCACGTTCAACTGCCTGTCCTGGCTGGAAGCGTTGGGGTTCTGCGGGATCGGCGAGGCCAAGGACTTCCTCGACGGCGGTGCGGCAATCGCCCGCGACGGCGTGATACCGCTGAACACGCACGGCGGTCAGCTGTCGCACGGACGCACCCACGGCATGGGACTGGTGCACGAGGCCGTCACCCAGCTGCGCGGCGAGGGCGGCGAGCGGCAGGTCACCGACGCGAACGTCGCGGTGGTCAGCAGCGGCGGGCTGACGCCCAGCGGGGTGCTGCTGCTCCGGACGGAGGCCTGAGGCCTCCGTGACCGACCCCGCAGCCCGCCCCCGCGTCGTTGTCGTGGACGGCGTCCCGATGTCGGGGCTTGTCAGCGCGGCTTCGGAGCCACGCGCGGTGATCGTCGCGGTGCACGGCGGTGCCACCTCCTCGGCGTACTTCGACTGCCCCGGGCATCCGGAGCTGTCGCTGCTGCGGGCGGCCGCCGAGCGCGGATTCACCGCGATCGCCCTGGACCGGCCCGGCTACGGCGCCTCTGCGGTGTACGCCTCAGAGTTCGCCGACCCCGCCCGCCGGGTCGGCGCCGCGTTCGCGGCGGTGGACAAGATGCTCGGCGCCGGCGGACGCGGAGCGGGACTGTTCCTGGTCGGCCACTCGGCCGGTTGCGAGCTGGCACTGCGGATGGCGACCGCCGGCGCGGAGGTCATCGGCGTCGAGCTGGCCGGCACCGGCCTGCGCTACAGCGAGAACGCCAAGAGCATCATCAGCGAGGCGACCGTCACCTCGCGGCCGGCCGGACTACGGGATCTGTTGTGGCAGCCCACCGATCTCTACCCCGACGATGTGCTCACCGGAGCGCTCTCGGCCCCGGGTGTGGCCTACGAGTCCGAGGTCACCGCGAACTGGGCGCGGCGCGACTTCCCGGCCATCGCCGCAGACGTGCAGGTCCCGGTTCAGTTCAGCGTCGCCGAGCACGAAAGCGTGTGGGAGTCCACCGCGGAGGCACTCGCCTCGATCACCGGATTGTTCACCGGGTCGCCGCACGTCGGGCTGAATCCCATGGCAGCCAGCGGCCACAATCTCAGCGTCGGCAAGACGGCCGGCGAGTATCACGCAAAAGTGTTGTCGTTCATCGAAGAATGCATCGCGCGCTGCGGCCGCGATCGAGACGAAGAGGAGGCGAGCTGATGCGCGTCGGATTCATCGGCCTGGGCAGTCAGGGCGGACCCATGGCTCGGCGGATCGCCGAAGGCGGATTCGAGACCACGCTCTGGGCGCGCCGGCAGGCCAGCCTGGAGCCCTACGCCGACACCCCGGCCAAGACGGCGGCCACGCCCGCCGAGATGGCCGCCGCCAGCGATCTGGTGTGCCTGTGCGTGGTCGGTGACGACGACGTGCGCCAGGTCCTCGACGGGGAGACCGGTGTGCTGGCCGGACTGGCCGAGGGCGGGATCGTCGCGATTCACAGCACCGTGCACCCCGACACCTGCCGCGAGATCGCGGAAAAATGTGCGGCGCAGGGCATTTCGGTGATCGATGCTCCGGTCAGCGGTGGCGCACCCGCCGTCGAGGAAGGCACCCTGCTGGTCATGGCCGGGGGCGATGAGGAGGTCGTGGACCGCTGCCGGCCGGTCTTCGGGACCTACGCCGACCCGATCGTTCACCTCGGGCCGCTGGGTGCGGGGCAGAGCACCAAGATCCTCAACAACCTGCTGTTCAGCGCGAACCTGGGAAGTGCGGTGAGCACGCTGGAGCTGGGTGAGGCGCTGGGCATCGCCCGCGACAAGCTGGTCGATGTCCTCAACCGGGGCTCGGCGACGAGCAAGGCGGTCGGCAGCATCTCTATGTTCGGCGGCACGCTGGAGGGCCTCGCACCGATCGCCGGGGCGCTGCTGCAGAAGGACGTCCGGCATGCGGCCAGCCTCGCGGCTGCCGCCTCGGCGCCGGAAGGGGCGGTGTTCACCGCCGCCGACGCGGCGCTGGAGTCCATGGAGCACGGCCGATGAGCGCTTGCGCGAAGAGAAGAGCAGTACGGTGAGCCGGGTCGGTTTCGTCGGCGCCGGCCGGATGGGCGCACCGATGGCGCGCCGACTGGTCGAGGCCGGTCACGAGGTGCGGGTGCTGGGCCGCACCCCCGAGAAGCGGGAAGCGATCGGCGAACTGGGCGCCACCGCGGTGAGCACGCTCGCCGAGGTCGCCGAGGCCGCCGATGCGGTGGTGCTGTGCGTGTTCACCGCCGATCAGGTCACCGAGATCTGTGCCGATGACGGGCTGCTGGAGATGATCCCGGCCGACGCGGTGCTGATCATCCACACCACGGGCAGCCCCCGCACCGTGCAGGCGCTCGCCGCGCGGCGCCCGGCGCTGGGGGTGCTCGATGCGCCGGTCAGCGGCGGACCCCACGACATCGCCGCCGGTCACATCACCCTGTTCGTCGGCGGCGACGAGGCCGTCCTCGAACGGGCCCGCCCGGTGCTGTCGGGCTACGGTGATCCGATCCTGCACGTGGGCGGACTCGGGGCCGGTCAGTGGGTCAAGTTGATCAACAACACGCTGTTCGCCGCGCATCTCGGCGTACTGCGTCAAGCGGCCGCGTTCGGTGCCGAGGTGGGCGTCGACGAGGCGGGGCTGCTCAGCGCCGTCTCGCACGGCAGCGGCGCCAGCAAGGTGGGTGACATCGTCGGGACGCGCGGATCGGTGCAGGGCTTCATCGATTCGGTCGGCGAGTTCATCGGCAAAGACGTCGCGGTGGTCCGCACCATCGCCGCGGAGGCGGGAAACGACCTGGGACTGCTGGGGCCGCTGCTCGACAGCGTCGTGCCGGCGCGGTCCGAATCATGAGTTTCGCAAAATCCTTGGCGCGAAGCCTGAGTGCTGGATAACGCCAACTGTTAGCGTTACAGTTGTTTCGACTACCGTAACGCTTCCCGGCCCTCAGCCAGCCGCGAAGGAGGAACCCAATGACTGCTCCCAAGCTCGTCTTCAACCCGGTCTCGCAGGAGTTTTTCGACAACCCCTACGAGATCTACCAGCGAATGCGTGACGAGGAGCCGCTGTACTACGACGAGACAGAAGACTTCTACGCGCTGACGCGGCACGCCGACGTCGCCGCGGCCTTCAAAGACCACGAGTCCTTCTCGTCCGCCCGCGGGTGCGACCTCGGGATGGTGCGTTCGGGCGAGGTGCCGCAGAAGTCGATCATCTTCATGGATCCGCCCGACCACCGGCACATGCGCAGCCTGCTGAACAAGGCGTTCACGCCGCGGGCCGTCCAGGCGCAGCGCGACACGGTGATCGAACTCGTCCGGCACTACCTGGACAAGGCCGACCCGGACAACTTCGACGTCGTGCAGGATTTCTCCGGCCCGTTCCCCGTCGAGGTGATCACCCGGATGGCTGGCGTGCCCGAGGAGTACCGCCAGCAGGTGCGGCACTGGATCGACACCAGCCTGCACCGCGAGCCGGGGCAGATCGACTGGAGCGAGGAAAACCAGCAGGCCAACATCAACTCGGCGATGTACTACTTCAGTCTCGTTGAGGAGCGCCGCAAGAATCCGCAGGAAGACATGATCAGCCGGCTCATCGCGGCCGAGATCCCCGACGACGAGGGCAACCTGCGCAAGCTCGACGACATCGAGATCACCGCGTTCGCGACGCTGCTCGGCGGCGCCGGCGCCGAGACGGTCACCAAGCTGATGGGCAGCGCGGTGGTGGTGTTCGCCCAGCACCCCGAGCAGTGGCAGATGCTGCTTGAAGATCGCAGCAGGATTCCGGACGCGGTCGAGGAACTGCTGCGCTATGTCGGCCCGGTGCAGTACAACGTGCGCTACAGCCTGCGCGACGTCGAGTTGCCCAGCGGCACCGTGCCCGCCAACAAGCCGGTGTTCCTGATGGGAGCGGCGGCCAACCGGGATCCGCGGGCGTTCACCGATGCCGAGACGTTCGACATCACCCGCGACCGCACCCAGTCGCAGAACCTCGGCCTCGGGTACGGCATCCACAGCTGCCTGGGCGCGGCGCTGGCCCGGATGGAGAGCGCGATCGCGCTGGAGCACCTGCTGGATTTCATGCCGCGCTTCGAGGTGGATTTCGACGGTCTGCAACGGGTGAGCATGCAGAACGTCGCGGGCTATCACCACGTGCCCGTCAAGGTGTTGCGGTGAGCAGGGGATCCCGATGACGCAGAAGATCGAAGTCGATTTCGGCCTGTGCGAAAGCAACGGGGTGTGCATGGGCATCATCCCCGAGGTCTTCGATCTCGACGACGACGACTACCTGCACGTGCTGCAGGACGAGGTGACCCCGGACAACGAGCAACAGGTCAAAGAAGCTGTCCGGCAGTGCCCGCGGCAGGCCATTTCGATCGTCGAGGCCTGACCGGGCCCGGATGCGGTTCGTCCTGGTCCACGGCGGGTTCCATGCGGCGTGGTGCTGGGAGAAAACCGTCGCGGAACTGCGCGCGCTGGGACACGAGGCGGTAGCGGTCGACCTGCCCGGCCACGGGGCACTGGTCGATCAGGAGTCCACGCTGGCCAACCGCCGGGATGCCGTCGTCACCGCGATGCAGTCCGGGACCGGCCCCTGCGTGCTGGTGGGGCACTCCGGCGGCGGTTTCGACGCGACGCTCGCCGCCGATGCCCGCCCCGATCTGGTGCACCACATCGTCTACCTCGCCGCGGCGCTGCCGCGCGAGGGTCGCACCTATCCCGAGGCGATGGCCATGCGCGACGATGACGATCAGCTCGCCGAGGACTTCGACGGGGACGTCGGGGAGATGTTGGGCTACTTGACGTTCGACGACGACGGTGCGATGACCTTCGCCGATTTCGAGGGTGCGTGGAAGTACTTCTACCACGATTGTGACGAGCAGACCGCGCGCTGGGCATTCGAGCGGTTGGGCCCGGAACGCTTCGGCGACACCACGGTCACACCGGTGTCGGTGCCCGGATTCTGGGCGGCCGATCTCCCGCGTAGTTTCATTGTGTGCGAACAGGATAGGTCGATGCCGAGGTGGCTCGCCGACACCGTAGCCCGGCGGCTGGGTGTCGAGCAGCTGCTCATCGGCACATCGCACTCGCCGTTCCTGTCCCGGCCGCGCGAGCTGGCCGAGCTATTGGTGCACGCCACCACCACGAGCCCGGTCGGCCCGCTGTCTGCGCACTGAGCCGATCAGGCGCGCAACGCAATGCTGAAGGCGCTGTTGCGCACCCGAGGCTTCACATACCGGAGAGAATCACACCATTGCAGTCCGCAGCTGCCTGGCGCAGCTTCGCCGCCGCCTGGTACGCGTCTGAGTTGTACCACTCCCGGGCCGCCTCGACCGAGTCGAACTCCAGCAGCACGGTCTGCGTGCCGTGCCACTCACCTTCGATCGTCTCGGCCTTGGTGTCGAACGACAGCACCGTCGCTCCGGCCATGGCCTTTCCGGCCAGCTTGCCGTACTCGGCCATACCGGCCGGGTCCTTGACGTCCTCGGTGATGACGATATATCCCTTGGGCACTCGAATCTCTCCTGTTCTCAGTCGATCTCGCTGATCGCGCGTTCGGGGCAGTTCTGCACAGCTTCTCGGGCCGCATCCTGTAGACGCGGTGGGATCTCGTCGGTATCGGCGACCGCCCAGCCGTCGTCGGTCATCTCGAACACCTCGGGGCACAGCGTGAGGCACATGCCGTGACCGGCGCAACGGTCTTCGTCGACGACAACTCTCATGCGCGGTCGAACTCGAGGTGCAGTTCGGTGAGCCCGCGCAGGATGTAGGTGGGGATGTAGTCATAATGCCGGTTGCCGGCAGGTCCGTGCTTGGCCTGCGAGATCCGGATGTCGGTGGTTCGGTCGAGGAGACGTTCCAGACCCACCCGGGTCTCCGCGCGGGCCAGCGGCGCGCCTGGGCAGCTGTGGATGCCGCGGCCGAAGGCCAGATGCTGGCGCGCATTCTTGCGTTCCGGGTCGAAACTGTCCGGCTCCTCGAAACGACGCGGATCGCGGTTGGCTGCCCCGTTGATCACCATCACGGTAGTACCGGCGCCGAGCTGCTGATCACCGACCGTGGTCGGCACCCGGGACAATCGGAAGTCCCCTTTGACCGGGCTCTCGATCCGCAGGCATTCCTCGATGAAGTTGGGCAACAAGCTGCGGTCGGCCCGCAACTTGGCCTGGACGTCGGGGTTGTCCCCAAGCACCTTGAGCGCGGTGGACAGGAGCCGGACAGTGGTTTCCTGGCCGGCCGAGAACACGTTGGTGGCAACCCGAACGACGTCACCGACCTCAGGCATCGTGCCGTCGGGGAACGTCGCAGTGGCCAGGCCGGTGAGCACATCATCGCGTGGCTCGGTGCGACGGTCCTCGACGTAGGTGGCGAAGACCTCGTAGAGGTACTCGAGCGGAGTCTTGGTCAAGGTCTTGTCAGCGTTGCCCAGACCGCTGCCGTGGGTCCCGCGGGCCAGCCTCTCGATCAGCTCGTCCCGGTCGCCTTCGGGCACACCGAGCAGGTCGGCGATGACCTGCAGCGTGAACGGCCCGGCGAAGCCCTTGATGAACTCACCCTCTCCCGGCGCCAGGAAGTCATCGAGGATGTCGTCGGCGAGCTGCCACATCGCGTCCTCGTTCTCCTTGAGGCGCTTGGGCGTGATCAACCGCATCAACAGCGCGCGGTGGTTGGTGTGGGTCGGCGGGTCCAGGGTCGGCAGCTGGTCGCTGAACGGGATCTCGTCGCGGTGTTCCTTGATGATCTCGGTGATGTCCTCGTCTTCCATCCCGTCCAGGGACACCGGGAAACCGGGGAACGGACCGGTCACCGAGATGCACGACGAGAAACTATCGGCGTCGTTGTAGACGTCGACGGCTTCCTGCCAGCCGGTGACCATCGTGACCCCGTAGTGCTCCTCCCGGCTCACCGGGCATTTGTCGCGGAGTGCCGCATAGAAGGTATACGGATCGTCGGTCAACCGGCTGTCCCGGAAGAAGTCGA
Organism: Mycobacterium sp. ABE4_509; assembly: GCF_056160785.1. Taxonomy (NCBI): domain Bacteria; kingdom Bacillati; phylum Actinomycetota; class Actinomycetes; order Mycobacteriales; family Mycobacteriaceae; genus Mycobacterium; species Mycobacterium sp. ABE4_509. The sequence goes on from NZ_JBSWXU010000023.1 coordinate 25,054, forward strand.
CCTTGGTGAGGTCTTCGGTCATGCTCACTCCATTCGACGATCTCGCCATTTGAGAATGCTATTCTCATTCTTGCGTATTAGGTTTTCATACCGGCCACGCGGCGTCAACGAGGCCGACTCTCACCGTCCTCCTCGGGCTGGATGCGCAGCGCGTTCACCGCCACTGCCAGCATTTGATAGCAACCGATCACGAAGATGAGGTCCATGATCTGGCGCTCGTCGAAGTGCTCCTGCAGTGCCGCCCAGGTCGCATCGCACACGGTGCTGGCCTGGTCCATCTCGTCGACGACCTGCACCACGACCCGGTCCGACGCGTTGGGTGGCGCCACCCCGGCCCGGAGGGCGTCGATCTCGGCGATCTCCAGACCCGCCCGCTCGGCGATCGAAATGTGGTGCTCCCAGAGATAGTCGCAGCCGCGCAGCTGCACCGCGCGCAGCACCGCCACTTCGCGCATCCGGTCCGACAGGGTCGAATCGCGGAGCAGGTATGCGTTGAAATGCAGATAGGCCCGGGCGAGGCCCTGGTTGTGCACGAGCGTGCCCAGTACGTTGCCCGCGTCGCGGGGGTTGGCCCGCGCACGGGGCAACAGCGGGCTGAGCGCGTCAACCACTGCATCGTCCCACTCGCCGCCGGCCAATGGGGTGATCCGGGGCCGGGCCATCTACTGGATCGGTTCGTCGCCGAGCACCGTGGTGCGCAGCATTTCGCGCGGGGAGTCGGGGTCGTACGGCGCAGCGCGGTGCAGCACTCCGTTGTTGTCCCAGATGACCATGTCACCGACCGACCAGTGGTGGCTGTACACCAGTTCGGGCCGGGTAGCCCGGTCCAACAAATCGGCGAGCAATGCGCGCCCCTCATCGAGATCCATCCCGACGACATAGTCCGCCGAAGCGCCCAGCACCAGCGACTTCCGGCCACTACGGTGTGTCCAGAGAAGCGGATGCTCATGGGTGGGACGGGCGCGCCACCGCGCCAACTGCTCCGGCGTCGGATCCGGCGTGATCCGGCGTTGTGAGGCCTCCAGCGAGTGCACCACCCGTAACGAGCCGAATCGGCGCTTCTCCTCATCGCTGAACGCCTCGTAGGCTGCATAGGAGTTGGCGAACTCGGTCTCACCGCCACGTTCGGCAACCTGTTTGGCGGAAAGCACCGTGGCCTTCTGCGGACACTCATCGTTGAGCGGCGTACAGCCGTCGATGTGCCAGTCGAACGTCGCGCGCAGGTACGCCGCCGACGAGTTCTTCGACGTGTTCAGGGTCACCGGGTAGATTCCCGCGACCGGATGATGACCGTCAGACGAGTGATCGATCTCGCCGAGCCGCCGGCAGAACCTCACCTGTGCCTCCGGCTGCACATGCAAATCCGGAAACACCAGGACGCCGTTTGCTTCCAGCGCGTCGAGCACCGCCGACCCCAGCGTATCGTCACCCGCCAGCCTGTCGGGGTCGATGCCGAGCACCTCGGCTCCGACCGTGCCGGTCAATTTGTTCAGGGTCAGAACACTCATCGTTGGTCCTCTCCCGCCGCGGGGCGGTTCACGGTACCGGTGCGCTGACGCGGTCGATGACGGCGTCGGCGGAGTCGACCGGTTTCTGGGTGCCGAAGACCTCGACGGCCATCGACACCATGATCATCGAATAGATCAGGTGCAGCAGGTTCAGCACGTCGTCGGGAATGTCGTCGAGAGGGAACTTGTCGCAGTAGTCGATCGCCTCTTCGAATCGCGGCGCGAAAGCGTCGTAGAACTCGTGGATCTCCGGCATCGGGGTATTCAGCCGAGTCTCCCACCGCTCTGGTTCGGTAGATAGACACCACTTCTCGGCGAAAGGTTCGAACTCCGCGAATGTGCTTGGCAAGCTCTTGGCCGTCGTCGTACCAGGCATTGTCACACCCCCACCGGACGGCGTTCGGACTTGTACTCCTCGACCCAGTCGACCGCCACCTTGTGCAGATGTCGCACCAGGATCTCCTGATCGTTGAGCGGGTAGTCGTCGACTATCGGCTCGTCCAGGCCGTACTCCAGTGCCGCCTGCGTGCCACCGAGCATGCCGGCGTCCTGCAGGGCGAATTCCTTGAGCACGACCGAAGCCACCTCGTGCTCGATGCGTTCGCGCACCGTGCGGGCCGGATGAAAGGCGTTGTAGGCCTCGAACTTGTGGGTGTTGTGCGAGGTCGGCCAGTAGCGGTAGAGCAGGTACCAGCCGTGGTAGATCAGGATCTCCAGATTGGGAAAGATCTGGAAGTTGGTGATGCCCCACGGTTCGATCCCGCCCGGGTTGAGCCCGGCCGACTGGTGTGTCTCGGGCGTGCGCCACGGCCCGACCAGCCCGCTGCGGGTGGCCCGCTCGACGGGGTACATGTACTCCGGGTCGAGCAACCAACGTCGGGTGCCGGCGGTGGAGACCAGGCGGTGCGGCCCGTCGATCTGGAAGTGGCCGCACTCGAATGTCGCGTTGGGCTGGCGCACCGCGGTGGGCACCTGCTGCGAGTGCAGCGACGGAACATGGTAGTACTCCTGGAAGGCGTCGGCGAAGATCTTCCAGTTGCTGTTGTTGTGCGCGACGAAATCGTAACGCTCGGTCATCATCTCGAACGGATAGTCGTCCAGGGCCGTTATCATCGGGCCGAGGAATTCGCGCAACGACTGGCGGGGCTCCCGGTCGAAGTTGATGAAGATGAAACCATTCCAGATGTCGCAGTGCACCGGTGCCAGACCGTACTTGGCGGGGTCGAGATCGAAGAACTCGCCAGGCTGTTGCACGAAGGTCAACTCACCGTCCAGCCCGTAACGCCAGCCGTGGTACTTGCAGGTGAACTGGCGGCAGGTGCCCTTCACCTCTTCTTGCGGGTAGTCGTTCCACACCAGCTTGTTTCCGCGGTGCCGGCAGATGTTGTAGAAGGCTCGGATCACATCGTCCTTGCCTCGCACGACGATCACCGAGGTACCGACCGCGTCGATGTCCTTGGTCAGGTAGCTGCCGACGCGCGGGAGCTCCTCGACACGGGCGACGTTCAGCCACGCGCGTTTGAACACCGCTTCTCGCTCGAGTGCGTAGAACTCCGGCGAGGTCGAGTCCCGGAACGACACCGGCCCGGTACCGAGCTCGGGATAGTGTTCGGTCCAGCTGCCCTCCGTGGGCTTAGGCCACCGACCCATGTGCATCTCCCTGTCGTCGTTGCTTTTCCGAAGATCCGGCGCACATCACAACACCGATCCGCCGTTGACGCCGAGCACCTGGCCGGTGATGAAGCCGGCCTCCGGCGAACACAGGAATCCGACGGCGGCTGCGATGTCCTGCCCGGTCCCGAGATGACCGACCGGGATACTGGCGGCCATCTGTTCGTTAGGGGGTAGATAGCCGGCCGCCTGGGATTTGTGTTGCATCGGCGTCTCGATACCCGAGGGCGGGATGTTGTTCACGGTGATGCCCATGGCCCCGTACTCGCGCGCCAGCGACTTGGTCAACGAGATCAGCGCACCTTTGGACGCTGCGTAGTGCGCCATCTTCGGCGATCCGCGCTGGGCACTCGACGAGGAGATCATCACGATCCGACCCCAGCCGGCCTCGAGCATGTCCGGCACGGCAACCTGGGCGCAGTGAAAAGTCCCGTTCAGGTTCACGTCCACCACTTGCCGCCACCGCTCCGGTGAGATCTCCACGAACGGAGCCCAATCCACCAGACCGGCGCTCGTGACCAGGATGTGCACCGGCCCCAGCTCCGTGCGCACCTTCGCGAACGCATCGTCGACAGCGGCACGGTCGGTGACGTCGACCGCCACCCCCAGAGCCACCACTCCCTGGCCCCTCAATTCCTCGGCGACCCGCTGCACGGCGTCGCCGTTGACGTCGAGAACGGCAATCTTGTGCCCGCGGCGGCCGAGTTCGTGGCAGGTCGCTTCCCCCATGCCCGACGCACCGCCGGTCACGACAGCGACCCTGGCCATCGAATCATGCTCAGCAGAAATGCTATTCATAGACCACATGCACCCTTCGGCTGGTGGGAAGCGACTGACACGTCAGAACCCAGCCCTCCTCCACCTCGTCCGGCTCCAGCGCGTCATTGTTGAGCATGCGGGCACTCCCCTCGACCACCCGCGCCATACAGGTTCCGCAGGAGCCTGTTTCACACGATGACGGAGCCTTCAGCCCGGACATGCGCGCGGTCTGCAGCAGCGTCTCCCCTTGACGGTAGGTCGCTTCGGTCACCTTTCGGTCGAGTTCGATGACGACCTCTTCGGTGACTGCTGTTTCTCCGACCAGGTCCGGAGTCGGTTCCGCCACCGTGAACCGCTCGAGATGTACCCGCTTGCCGGGAGCGCCGGCCGCGGCCAGGGCGGACTCGATCGTCTCCATGAACGGGCCCGGACCGCAGATGTAGTAGTCGGCCGCACCGACCGCGCCGACCCGGCTGACGAAAGCCTTGACCGCCGTCGGCGTCACCACGCCGGCGTCCTCGTCGAAGTGATGCTCGACGACAAGCCGATCGGGATACAGCGCCACGAGACGCTGCAGCGCCTCGGAGAAGATCACCGAATCGCGGGCGCGATTGGCATAGAACAACCTGACTCGACGAGGCGACCCGGTCAGCACGGTTCGGATCAGCGACATGATGGGGGTGATCCCGCTACCACCGGCGAAGGCGACCAACTCGTCGTCGCTTGAAGGCCCCTCGCGGAGGACGAATCTCCCCTCGGGCGGTGCCGCGTGCAATTCGAGGCCGGCTGCGGCGGTGTCGTTGATCCAGTTGGACACCAGCCCCCCGGGATCCCGTTTGATGGTGATCCGCAGCTCGTCCTCGACGGGTGCGGACGACATCGAATAGCACCGGCGCAGATCCTGGCCGTCCACGGTGACCCGCAGGGTGAGGAACTGGCCGGCTTGGTACCGGTACCGCGCAGAGCAGTGCTCGGGCACGTCGAGCACCAGCGACACCGCATCCGAAGTCTCTCGGACCACCCGCTTGATCCGCAGCGGGGCAAAGGTGTCGGTGGTGCTGTCGTCGGCCATCGCCGCAATGTTATCAAGTACTTGTCATTGACCTCAAGTACTTGCGATAGACGGACCCCACCGGACGGCGCCGCTAGTTGTCCACGTGATCGGGATACAACTTGTGCCCAGTGCCCTGCTCGACCACACGGCCGAGCAGATCCCGCAACGTCTTCTGTTCCGCATCGCTGAGCACACCGAACACCTCGTCATGCGCGGCGACTGCGTCGTGCACGACCGCTTCGGCCACCTTGCGGCCCTGCTCGGTCAGGAAAGCCCGCAGGATCCGCCCATGCTGCGGGTCCTGCCGACGCTCGACGAGATCACGCTTCTCGAGTGCGGTCAGCGCGAGCTGCACACCCTGGGGACTGATCAGCAACCGTCGAGCCAGCTCCGCTCCGGACAGTCCCGGCTCATTGAAAAGCTGGCGCAGCACGCCGATCTGCGCGGTGCTGACGCCGTGGTCGCTGACCGCGTCGTTGACGGTGGTCAGCGAGAAGTAGAAGGCCTGCTTGAGCAGCCAAAGGATGTTGCCGGTCAGCTCGATACCCAACTCCGGCTCGGCCTTCATGCGCTGCTCCATTCCTCGACGTTAGCGCTTGTAGACCATGCCGTCCTTCATCACGAAGCGCACGTCGAGGGTGGTCTCGATGTCCTGGGAAGGGTCCCCTGGCACGGCGATGACGTCGGCGAGGTAGCCCGGGGCGAGCCGGCCCAGCTCGTCATCGGCGTCGATGAGCTCGGCGCTGGTGACAGTCGCGGCACGCAGGGCCTGCATCGGCGTCATTCCCCGAGCGACCAGCGCACAAAGCTCCTTGGCGTTCTGTCCGTGCGGGACCGCCGGGGCATCGGTACCGCACGCGATCCGCACTCCGGCCGCGATCGCCTTGGGCAGCATGGACTGCGCCCGCGGGAAGACCTCTTCGGCCTTCTTCCGGAGCTCCGGGGCGATCCGGTCGATGGCCATCGCCTCGGTCAGATACGTCGTCGACACCAGGAAGGTGCCATGGTCGACCATCATCTGAATGGTGTCGTCGCTGGCGAGGAACCCGTGTTCGATGCAGTCGATCCCCGCCCGGATACACGCCCTGACCGCGCTGTCCCCCACGGCGTGCGCGGCGACCCGGACCCCGGCCCGGTGGGCTTCGTCTGCGATCGCGGCGAACTCGGCATCGGAGTACTGCTGCGCGCCCGGCGCGGTGCTGTGCGACATCACCCCGCCCGAGGCTGACACCTTGATCAGCTTGGCGCCGTGGCGAATCTGGTAGCGCACGCAGGCCTGGACGTCGGCTACCCCGTTGGCGATGCCCTCGGCCACCGACAGCGGCATGACGCCGGGCGCGAGCCGTTGGAACACCGTGGGGTCGAGGTGCCCGCCGTAAGGGGTCACCGCATGCCCGGCCGGAAAGATCCGCGGCCCCACATGCCAGCCCTGGTCGATGGCGCGTTGCAGCGCGACATCGAGTAGGTAACCGCCGGTCTTGACCATGAGGCCCAGGTTGCGCACGCTGGTGAAGCCGGCATCGAGGGTGGTGCGGGCGTTCACCGCGCCGCGCAACGTCCGGTACGCGGGATCGTCCTGCACCCCGTGCATCGGGCTGGGCAGGCCCTCGGGGCCGCCTGGACCACCGATGAGCAGGTTGAGTTCCATGTCCATCAGCCCCGGCAGCAGGGTGACGTCTCCGAGGTCGATGTCGTGCTGCGGGTCGGCGGGCTCGGTGGCCGGGTTGATCGACGCGATCTTGTTGCCTTCGATCACCAGCACAGCGGGTGTGCGGACCACGCCGCTGTCGATGTCGGCCCACCGGGCGGCGCGCAGGATCGTGACTGCAGCGCCTGTCACGGAACGGGCTCGGCGTCGCAGTCCAGGGTCGTTGCGCCGGAGTCGGGAACCCGCGGCTGCTTCCAGCATTCGACCGGGAAGGACACCATGATCATCGAATACAGCAAATGCATCAGGTTCAGCACGTCCTCGGGCAGATCGTCGAGGGAGAACTTGTCGCAATACGCGATGGCTTCCTCGGCGCGCGCCGTGACGGCGTCGTAGAAGGCCTGCATCTCCTTCATCGAGCTGGCCAGCCGCTTGGCATAACGCTCGCCTTCCGACCCGAGGCACCAATCGGAGAACTCTTCCAGATCGGCGAACTCGGGCGGCAGCATCGCCTTGGCATCGATGCTCGTCATGGTCAGACCTCCGCCGTCTTACGCTGGTAGTCCTCCACCCAGGCCGCCGTCTCCTTGTGCAGGTGCCGGATCAGCACCTCTTGATCGCACAGCAGGAAATCGTCGAGCACCTCCGATTCGATCATGCTCTGGGTGGCCTCCAGGGTGTTCGCGTCCTGCAGGCCGTACTCCTTGAACGACACCGCCGCGAGCTCCTGGGCGATCCGCTCGCGCGGGGTGCGTGGCTGCGGGAAATAGGCCGTGCCCTCGAAGATGTGCGTGTTGTACGACGTCGGCCAGTAGTGGTAGGTGAGATACCAGCCCTGCCCCCAGAACAGCAGGACGAAATTCGGGAACAGCTGAAACGAATCCAGCCCCCACGGGTCGCACTTCGCCGGGTTCAGCCCGGCGGGCATCTCGCCGAGATCCGGCTTGTCCCAAGGTCCGAAAAGCCCGCTCTGACAGATGTCCTCGATCGGCTTGCGCATCTCCTCGGCCATCTCCCAGGCCCGGATACCGGAGGTGCTGACCAGCCGGTGCGGACCCTCGATGCGGTAGTGCGGTGCCTCGAATCCAGCTTGCGCAGCGGCCTTCGAATACGCCGTCGGCGACTGGTTCGCATGCAGGACAGGCGCGTGATAGAACTCCTGGAACGCGTCCATGTAGAGCTTCCAGTTCGCCTTGACCTCGGACTGGTAGTGCCACCGCGAGGTCATCTTGTCGAACGGGTAGCCCTCGAGGTCGGTGATCATCGGCCCGAGGAACTCGCGCAGCGACTGCTCGGGTTCGCGCGCGAAGTTGACGAAGATGAAGCCCGCCCAGACCGCACAGTGCACAGGCACCAGGCCGTAGCGATCCTTGTCGAGGTCGAAGAACTCGCCTTCCTGCTGCACGAAGGTCAGATTGCCGTCGAGGTCGTAGCGCCAGGCATGGTACTTGCAGGTGAACTGCCGGCAAACCCCGCTGGTCTCCTCCTGCGGCATGTCGTTCCACACCAGCTTGTTGCCCCGATGACGGCAGATGTTGTGGTAGGCCTTCACCTCACCAGCGGTGTTGCGTACGACGATGATCGAGGTGTTGGCGACCTTGAGTTCCTTGGTGAAGTAGCTGCCCTTGCGCGGGATCTGCTCGACCCGGCCGACGTTGAGCCAGGCGCGCTTGAAGATCGCCTTGCGTTCCACCTCGTAGAACTGGGGGTCTACGGAGTCGCGATAGGACACCGGGCCCGTCCCCAACTCCGGGTAGTGCTCGGTCCAGCTGCCTTCTGCCGGCTTCGGGAATCGGGCCACGGCGTCTCCTCCTCGACTGCAATTCCTGCCTCACCGTCCACGCACGAGGCGGTGAGATTCAACCTCGGGCAAACAGCTACGCACAGCTGCCTTTTCGCCATTCCGCAGGAGACGGCATGGCCGACGGTATATGCTCGCCTCACTAATCGCAAGTAGTTGATATTGATCGTTTCGAAACGGATCGGGGGCTGACAGCGTGCGCACTGACGAGCTGTTCATCGGAGGGACCTGGCGCGGTCCCAGCACCGGCGCGCAGATCGAGGTCATCTCGCCACACACCGAGGCCACCGTGGCGCGGGTGGCGGCGGCCGGACCCGACGACGTGGACCTCGCGGTGCGGGCCGCACGCACGGCGTTCGACGAAGGCCCGTGGCCACGGACGGATCCCGCCGAGCGCATCGATGCCATCCGCCGACTGACCAAGATCTACGGCGACCGGCGCTCGGAGATGGCCGACCTCATCACCGCTGAGATCGGCGCCCCGATCAGCTTCGCCCAGCGCGCCCAGGTCGGGCTACCCGCGATGATGATGGGCGCATTCTGCGATCTGGCCGAGTCCTACCCTTGGCGGGAAACCCGCGCCGGTCTGTTCGGTTCGGACATCACCGTCGCCCACGAGCCGGTCGGCGTCATCGGCGCGATCGTGCCGTGGAACATGCCGCAGTTCCTCGTGGTGACCAAACTGATTCCGGCGTTGCTCGCCGGCTGCGCAGTCCTGGTCAAACCGGCCCCCGAGTCGCCACTGAACGCGCAACTTCTGGCCGAGATCGTCGCCGAGGCCGGGTTGCCACCCGGCGTGGTGAGCGTCTTGCCCGGGGACCGCACGGTGGGCGAGGCCCTGGTCGGGCATCCCGGTGTCGACAAGGTGTCCTTCACCGGCTCCACGGCAGCGGGACGCACCGTCGCGACAGCCTGCGCCGCCGGCCTGCGCAGGGTGAGCCTCGAGTTGGGCGGCAAGTCCGCGGCCATCGTTCTCGACGACGCCGATCCCGCCGCCGTCGCCACAGGCGTGCGCTCAGCGAGCCTGTCCAACAGCGGACAGATCTGCAACGCGCTGACCCGAATTCTGGTCCCACGCAGCCGTGCCACCGAGTTCACCGACGCCCTCGCCGCAGAGGTGGATTCGCTGCTCGTGGGCGACCCGACCGACACTGCGACCCAGGTCGGACCTTTGGTCGCGCAGCGCCAACAACATCGCGTCACCGGCTACATCCAGCAGGGCGTGCGCGACGGCGCCCGAGTGGTGACCGGCGGCGAGGGCATGCCGGACGGCATCGAGCGCGGCTGGTATGTGAAACCCACCGTGTTCGACCACGCCGACAACTCGATGGCGATCGCTCGCGAGGAGATCTTCGGCCCGGTGCTGACCGTCATCGCCTATACCGACGTCGACGATGCGATCGCCGTGGCCAACGACTCCGAGTACGGGCTGGCAGGCTCGGTGTGGACCGAGGACGACGACCGTGGCGTCGCAGTCGCCGACGCCGTCCGCACCGGCACATTCGGGGTCAACCAGGGCTACCCGATGGATCCCTTTGCTCCGTTCGGCGGCGTCAAGGCCAGCGGCTACGGCCGCGAACTCGGACGCGAAGGCATCGACGGCTACACCGTGACCAAATCGATTGCCGTGGCCGCCCGCGCGCAAAGCTGAGCGGTCAGCGTGCCGGCAGGCCGAGAATCCGCTGCGCGATGATGTTGCGCTGGATCTCCGAGGTGCCACCGGCGATGGTGCCCGCGAAGCTACCGATGTAGCGGGTGAACCAGCCCGCGGTGAACTGTTCCGGCCCGTAGGGGTTGAACGATGCGGTGACCGCGGGCTCACGCAGCGCCTCGATGCCGACAGCCTCCAGCACCTGCCGATAGGCGTTCTGCTCCGCCTCGGACCCGAGCACCTTGAGCACCGAGACCGCCGGCACGTCACGCTCACCCCGAGCCGCCTGGCCCAGAGCCGCAGAGCCGAGCAGCCGCAGTGCGTGGAGGTCCATCACGCTGGTGGCGAATTGATCCCGAGCCAGCCCAGCGTCCGGCCGCTGCTCGGTCAGTGTCTGCGCGAGCCGGTCCGCGAACGCCATCCACATCAGGGTGCGCTCATGGCCGAGCGATCCGTTGGCGACCTTCCAGCCGCCGTGCAGCGGACCCACGAGGTTCTCGGCAGGCACGCGGACCTCATTGAAGAACACCTCGTTGAAATCCAGGCTGTTTCGGTCATGAACGCTGGCGAAGGGACGGCGCTCGACGCCCGGCGAGTCGGCTGGAATGAGCAGTGCGCTGATCCCCTTGTGCTTGGGGGCGTCGGGGTCAGTGCGCACGAAGGTCAGCAGAACGTCGGCGTCGTGGGCGCCGGATGTCCAGACCTTCTGCCCGGTGACGACGAACTCGTCGCCCTGCTGCGTCGCGCGGGTGCGCAACCCGGCCAGGTCCGACCCCGCTCCCGGCTCGCTCATCCCGAGCGCCGCGGTGATCTCGGCGCGCAGGATCGGAACAGCCCACCGCGACTTCTGTTCGGCAGTGCCGAAACTCAGCAGCGACGCTGCGATGATTCCGACGCCCTGCGGGTTGAACGAGTGGTAGATCCGGCGTCTCGCCAGTTCCTCGCGATGGACGAACTGCTCGAGAATCCCGGCGTTGCGCCCGCCGAACTCGGGCGGATTCCCCGGCAGCAACCACCCGTGGTCGAACTGCACACGCTGCCAGCTCGCCGCCCACTGCGGCACATGCGCGGTCGACCGCGATCGCTCGGAAACCGCCTCTGCCTCCGCGGGCAGGTGGGCGTCGAGGAACGCGACGAACTCGGCACGGAACGCCTCGACGGAGTCGTCGAATGTCAGTTGCACGAGTCCCCCAGGTCGACGGCCGGCTATATCAAGTACTTAACACTAGAGAACCTGATGCGGTATGACTAGAGGCGGTAATCGCGGCGCCGAACATCGGGAGGAGTGCCCGGAGTGCTCGGAGAGAAGATCCTCATCACCGGAGCCACCGGCAAGATCGCCTTCCCCATCGCGCGAGCGCTCGCTGCCGGCAACGAGGTGTGGGGCGCCGCGCGACTGCGGGATCCGGTGACCCGGGACAGACTGGTCGACGCCGGAGTGAGGCCGGTGTCGATGGATATGCGCTCCGGCGACTTCTCCTGCCTCCCCGACGATTTCACATATGTCTTCCATGCCGCCGTCGACCCTGGGCTCGACAGCTGGCCGGACTGCCTCGAGGCCAACGCCCACAACTCCGGCGAGCTCCTCTACCATTGCCGCGCCGCCAAGGGATTCGTGCTGTGCTCCACCGGATCGATCTACGCATATCAGGGCCGGCGCCCACTCACCGAAGCAGACCCGCCTGGGGTACCGCTACGGGCCAACTACAGCTTCTCGAAGGTCGCCGCCGAAGCGGTGTGCGGGTGGATCGCCCGGCGCCACCGCATCCCACTGACCGTCATCCGGATCTGCTCCACCTACGGGCCCGAAGGCGGCGCACCCGCTGACCGGCTCGACGCCATCCTCACCGGCAGACCCATCCGGCTACATCCCGACGCACCGAACAACTACAACCCGATCTACGAGGATGACTACGTCGAGTTGGGCATTCGAGCCATGGAGGTCGCGACGTCGCCGCCGGTGGTGGTGAACTGGGCGGGCAGCGAAACCGTCAGCGTCGAGGACTACTGCCGCTACATGGGCGAACTGGTCGGCATCGAGCCGGTTTTCGAATACACCGCCGAGGCGCACACCCCACTATGGCCCGACGTGAGCTACATGCATGAGCTGCTGGGAACCACGAAGGTCCCCTGGCGTCAAGGGTTCCGGCGGATGATCATTGCACGCCATCCAGAGGTCGACCTCGCCGACACCCCCGCAGAAAGCTGACCACGATGCAGCTGCCCGGAATTCCTTCCGACGAGGTCGACTCCATCCTTGCTACCGGGAGCGGCGACATATCCACGCTGTTCGTGTCGATGGCCACCCGCCATCCGGACGGCCTCGATGCCGACTATCTGCGCTGGCACACCCTCGACCACCGCCCCGAACAGCACCGGCTGACGACGGTCCGGGCATCACTGCGCTTGGTGTCGACACCCGAATGCCGCCAGGCACGGCTGCCCGGAGACGACCGCCTGGCGGCAGTGGACCATGTCATGACCTACTTCTTCAGCAACCCCGGCGGGATGACCCCGTTCATGCAGTTGTCGTCCGCGCTCGGCGAGGCCGGCCGCAAACTCTCACTGCTGCCTCCCGTGCAGCGCGCGGTCTGCACGGTGACCGCCAAGTCGGCGGCGCCGCGGGTCAAGGTGGGCTCCGATGTGCTGCCCTGGTGGCCGGTACGGGGCGTGTTCCTGCTGCTCGAACACGAATCCGCGCCTGCGCCCGAGCTGCTCGACGTACCCGGCGTGATCGGGGTCTGGTCGACGACCACGATGGACGTCGACGCCCGACTGGGCAGCGCGCCACCCGGCCAGCACCTCAGCTATATCTTTCTCGACGACGACCCGGTCGCCACGGCGCGGTTACTCGCACCGACACTGCGACGACGATGGCGACAGGCCGGGACGGAACCCCTGCTGGCAGCGCCGTTTCACCCCGTCGTGGCCCATGAATGGGACCGCCATGTCCCGTGAGAAGGACGAGGCATGCGTATCGGCTTGATGGTCGGCAGCGACAAGGAACGACCCCGCAGCGAACGACTCGCCGGACTCCTGGCCGACGGCGTTGCCGCGCAGGCCGGCGGGTTCACCTCGTTCTGGTTCCCGCAGGTTCCCGGCTACCTCGACGCGATGACGGCCCTGGCGCTACTCGGCGCCCGGACCGCGACGATCGAACTGGGCACCGCCGTCGTCCCGATCCAAACCCGCCACCCGATGATCATGGCCCAGCAGGCCCTGACCACGCAGGCCGCCTGCGCCGGCCGTTTCGCCCTCGGGCTGGGCGTCTCCCACGACTGGATCATCGACGGCCAACTGGGCATCGATTACGGACACCCGGCCCGACTACTGCGCGACTACCTCGAGGTGCTCTCGGGCGCCCTCGTCGGACCCGGCTCGGTCGACGTCGAGAACGAGCACTTCCGGGTACACAGCCCGGTGGATGTCAGCGACATGGCCCGGCCGCCGGTGCTCCTCGCGGCCCTTGGGCCGGCGATGCTGCGGTTGGCAGGTGAACACGCCGACGGCACCATTCTCTGGATGGCAGACGAGCGCACCGTCGCCGGGCACATCGCGCCACGAATCAACGCGGCCGCCGAGACGGCGGGCCGCCCGGCGCCTCGAGTGGTCGCCGGCGTACCGGTCGCACTGTGCACCGACGATCAGGTCGACGCTGCTCGTGCGCATGCCAGTGAGGTGCTCGGGCACGCCCACTTCTCACCCAACTACGTGCGACTGCTCGAGCACGGCGACGCCGAGGACGTCGGCGACACCATGGCCGCGGGATCCGAGTCCGCCGTGCTCGAGCGACTGCGCCGCTACCGCGACGCCGGGGTCACCGACCTGGCAGCACGGGTGGTTCCGCTCGGCGAGGATGCTTCGGCCCGCCGGGCGTCCCGAGAGCGGACCGAGCGGTTCCTCGCGTCGCTGGGCCCGACGCTGTAACCACGCTGGGCCCGATTCCCGCCGGCAGGCCACCGTCGGCGGGGATCGACGGGGACGGGTTCAACAGCTCCAGTTAGTTAGACGACGGTCAACTATTGGCAGTGTTCAATCACACTGCTAGATTCGCAGTATGGGCCGCAGTAACCAGACGATGAGCGCTGATCGTGGTCAACGCCGCGCATCATTCCAGCGGGCTCGCTCCGCGGAGACCAAGCGCATGCTCGTGCAGGCGGCGATGGCGTTGTGGCGTACCAAGGGCTACGCCACCACCACGGTGGCCGACATTTGCACAGCAGCAGGCGTCTCCAAGGCGTTGTTCTACTTCTATTTCCCCCGCAAGGAGGACGTGCTCTTCGAAATCGGCGTGATGTCGACGCGGTCTGCGCAGGAGGCGATCCGCCGACTGCTGGACAAGCCCTACGACATCCCTGATGTGGTTTCGGCGGCGCTGACGGCATTCGAGCAGTCGATGCGGCGCAACCCGCCGGAACTCGTCGTCGAAACCATCCTCGAGGGCTACCGCCACGAGCACCGCATCCTCTCCGAGGGTGCTGCACCGGACAGCGATCCCGACATGTTCACCGAGTTGTTCACCCGAGCCGCCGCCGACGGCAAGCTCGGGGCCGCCGTCGCCGCCGAGGATGTGACGCACCTGGCCTACCTGGCCCGGACGCTGGTCAGTGAAGGCGCGCGGCACTGGGCCGCAGGTTCTTTCGGAACCCGCACATTCACCGACGTCGTCACCACCGACATCGTCACAGTGATCGACGGATTCACTGCCCGACGCACCCCGTAACGGCAAGGAGGCCACATGTGGGATTTCGAGACCGACCCCGAATACCAGAAGGTGCTCGACTGGGCCGACGAATTCGTCCGGGAGGAGGTCGAGCCACTCGACCTCGCGTGGCCACACCAGCAGTTCATGCCGCTGGACGGAATGCGCCGCAAGGCCGTCGACCCGCTCAAGGAAGAGGTCCGCAGCCGCGGGCTGTGGGCCACCCACCTGGGCCCCGAACTCGGCGGGCAGGGCCACGGCCAGCTGAAACTGGCGCTGCTCAACGAGATCCTGGGCCGCTCCCAGTGGGCGCCCATCATCTTCGGCTGCCAGGCGCCCGACACCGGCAACGCCGAGATCATCGCCCACTACGGCACTGACGAGCAGAAGCAGCGCTACCTGCGCCCACTACTCGACGGCGAGCTGTTCTCCTGCTACTCGATGACCGAACCACACGCCGGCGCCGACCCCACCCTGTTCACCACCTCGGCGGTGCGCGACGGCGACGACTGGGTGATAAACGGCTGGAAGTTCTTCTCCTCCAACGCCGCCACCTCCTCGTTCCTCATCGTCATGGTCGTCACCAACCCCGAGGTCAGCGCCTACCAGGGCATGTCGATGTTCCTGGTGCCGACCGACACCCCCGGGGTGAACATCGTCCGCAACGTCGGCCTCTACGGAGAGCAGCCCGGCGAGGGCTCGCACGCGCTGATCCACTACGACAACGTGCGGGTACCGGCCGAGGCGCTCCTCGGCGGAGAGGGACAGGCCTTCGCGATCGCCCAGACCCGCTTGGGCGGCGGCCGGATCCACCACGCGATGCGCACCATCGGGCTGGCCCGCAAGGCGCTGGACATGATGTGCGAGCGCGCGCTGAGTCGCCAGACCCAGGGCAGCCGGCTCTCGGACAAGCAGTTCGTCCAGGGCTACATCGCCGACTCCTACGCCCAGCTGCTGCAGTTCCGCCTCCTGGTGCTCTACACCGCCTGGGAGATCGACAAGTACAACGACTACAAGAAGGTGCGCAAGGACATCGCGGCGGTCAAGGTCGTGATGCCCACGGTCCTGCACGACATCGCCTGGCGGGCCATGCAGGTGCACGGCGCCCTCGGCGTCACCAACGAGGTGCCGTTCCTCGGGATGGTCACCGGGGCGGCCGTGATGGGACTGGCCGACGGCCCGACCGAGGTACACAAGGCGACGGTCGCCAAGCAGGTCCTGCGGGACCACGCACCGACCGACGGCACCTGGCCGACCGAGTGGATTCCGGCCAAACGGGAAGCGGCGCAGGCCAAGTTCGCCCAGTACCTCGAGCACGAGGTGGGCAACCGGTGACCGATCAGATCGACACCGCCCGGCTGGCCGACTGGATGGACGGCGCGGCGCTGCCGGGCAAGGGTGAACCACTGACCACCCGATTCCTGTCCGGCGGAACCCAGAACGTCATCTTCGAGGTTCGTCGCGGTGAGCAACGCTGCGTGCTGCGGATGCCGCCGCCGGGCGCTCCCCCGGACCGCGACAAGGGCATCCTGCGGGAATGGCGCATCATCGAGGCGCTGGACGGCACCGAGGTGCCGCACACCAAGGCGGTCGGGGTCTGCGCCGACCCTGATGTGCTCGGCCGCCCGTTCTATCTGATGGGTTTCATCGACGGCTGGTCACCGATGGACACCCACGGGCGCTGGCCCGAGCCGTTCGACAGCGACCCCGCCACCCGCCCCGGTCTGAGCTATCAGCTGGCCGAGGGCATCGCGTTGCTGTCCAAGGTCGACTGGCGAGCAAGGGGTTTGGCCGATCTCGGACGACCGGACGGCTTCCACGAACGTCAGGTCGACCGCTGGATCGGCTTCCTGGAGCGCATCAGGAATCGCGACCTTCCGGGCCTGGAGACGGCTACGTCATGGCTGCGTGCCCACAAACCGCTCGACTTCATCCCCGGTCTGATGCACGGCGACTACCAGTTCGCCAACGTCATGTACCACCACGGCGCACCAGCCCGGATGGCCGCCATCGTGGACTGGGAGATGGGCACCGTCGGTGACCCGAAACTCGATCTGGCGTGGATGGTGCAGTCCTGGCCGAAGGACACCGCCAACCCGGAGCCGTCGGAGATGGGCTACGTCGACATGCGCGGGATGCCCGCGCGCGACGACGTCGTCGCTCACTACGCGGAGGTTGCCGGTCGGCAGGTCGACGATCTCGACTACTACCTGGTGCTGGCGAAATGGAAGCTGGCCATCGTGCTCGAACAGGGCTTCCAGCGCGCGGGTGACGACGAGAAGCTCCTGGCGTTCGGCCCGGTGGTCACCAGCCTGATGGCCTCGGCAGCCGAACTCGCCGAGTCGACCGACTACCGGGGCTAGCCGACGTGCGAGCTGCCGTCTGCCCCGAACACGGGCCGCCGGAAGTCGTGCGGGTCGCCGAACACACGCCGGCACCGGCCACCGGCAACCAGGTCGGGGTGCGGGTTTCGGCCGCGGCGGTCAACTTCCCCGACGTGCTTCTGGTCGCCGGCTCCTATCAGGTCGGCGTGCCGGCGCCGTTCGTGCCGGGCAGTGAGTTCGCCGGTGTGGTCGACGAAGTCGGTTCCCCGGCAACGGGATTCTCCGCCGGCGACCGGGTCACCGGAACGGCGATGGTGGGCGCCTTCGCCGAACGTGTCGTGGTCGACGCGGCGACCCTGTCCCGGATTCCCGACGGTATCGACGACTTCACCGCGGCCGCGTTCGGCGTCGCGCACCGAACCGCGTATCACGCGCTGCGCTCGACGGCCCGGTTGCGCGCGGCTGAGCAGCTCGTGGTGCTGGGGGCCGGTGGCGGTGTGGGACTGGCCGCGGTCCAGCTCGGCGTGGCGCTGGGCGCGACGGTGACTGCGGTGGCCTCCTCGGCCGAGAAGCTCGACGTCGCAGCGCAATACGGAGCAGCCCGCACGATCGACCACACCGCCGGCGATCTGCGCGGGGCCCTGCGCGGCGCACTGCCCGACGGTGCCGACGTCGTCATCGATCCGGTGGGCGGCGAACTGAGCGAGCCCGCGCTGCGGTCGCTGCGGCGCGGCGGGCGATTCGTCACCGTCGGCTTCGCATCCGGGGTGATTCCCCGCATCCCGCTGAACCTGGTGCTGATCAAGGGGATCACCGTCCTGGGCTTCCAGTTCCAGGACGTCCCGGCCGACGAATTCGACCGCAATGAGACGGAGTTGCGCGAGTTGCTGGTGTCGGGCCGGGTGACACCGCACATCGGTGCGGTCTACACCCTCGACGACACCGCGACCGCGCTGCGCCACGTCGGTGACGGGCGGGCGATCGGCAAGGTGCTGATCGACCTGAGCTGAGCCGCGGCGGAGCGCTTCCCCGCCGGTCGGATCAGCTGGCCGGGACGAGGTCGGCGGCTACCGAAGCCATCGTGCCCGAGCAGAACGTCTCGATCTCGCCGACCGGCTCACCGGCCACTCCGCACGCCGCGAGCGCCTGGGCCTTGAAAGCGCGGGCAGCGGCGCTGAGCCGGTGTTCGACGGAGTCCACGCTGCTGTCCAGTTCGCCGGGCAGCGGCTGGCCCCACAGTGTGACCTCGGTGGCACCCTGCTCCAGTGCGCCGAGCACACCGGTGCGAACCCGCTCGTCCCGGTCGAACAGGTCAGCGGAGACGGCGACGGTCTGCGGATGCGGTCGCTCCTCCCACGATTCCAGCACCGACTCCAGATCCAGGGTTGCTGCGCCGAGGATCCCCAACGGGCGGACGTCTTCGTCGGAGCCGACGAGCACCGTGACATCCCAGCCCGCCATCACCCGGTCGTAGAGCCAGCCACCGGCGTTGCGCACCGCGTCGAGCACCGTCGGCGCCACCACATCGAGCCGGTACCTCATATCGACTTGGGCTCCGGATTTGTCCCTTCCAGCTCCCGAGCCAGCGAGTCCGCGTACTCCTTGAACACCTCGGTCAGCGGGATTGATGGATCGAGCAACCATAGGGTCTCCATTCCGTTGATGAAGGCGAGGATCTCGACGGCCTTGTTGGCAGCGTCGAAGTCGTTGCGGTAGTCACCGTTGCGCTGGCCACGCTCGATGATCGCCGTGACGATGTCGGCGGCGTCGCGGTATCGCTTGTGCAGCCGGTCGTGCAGCGGCGCATCGGGGGCGATGTTCTCGGCCAGCAGGACGGTGAACGTCCCGGCCAGTTCGGGCTCGCGCCGGAAGCGCTCCGGCACCCGGCTGATCTCGGTGATCAGGTCGCCGCTGCGGTAGTCCGCGTGGATGGCGTCGTCGGCGTCACGCGCATCCAGCACCGCGTTGAGCAGCTGCTCCTTGGATTCGAAATGGTGCAGCAGGCCGGCGGGGGTGACGCCGGCCTCCTTGGCGATCTGGGCCAGTGAGGTGTTGCGCCATCCGTTGCGGGCGAGCAGGCGCTCGGCCACGCCCAGGATTCGTTGCCTGCGGTCCTCGCCCTTGGCGAACAGGGTCGCGTAGGGCCGCCTGGACGACTCCAGCGCGGCAGTGGGCTCGGGGGCTGACACTCGACTCCTTCGGCTTGAACCAACCTAGTGAACACACAGTAGGTAGGTTTGGCCGCTGTGACAAGCGTCTCACTTAACATTTTTCCGAGCAGGTGTAACGGCGCAGGTCAGCGGCACTGCGCGGCGGAATCTCGGTCTCTAGTGCTGGCGGGTCACGGGCGCCGCCGGACGCGACAGCCGTGACCCGCCGGCACTACAGGCCGAGTGACTTGGCGATGATCACCTTCATGACCTCGCTGGTGCCCGCGTAGATGCGGGCGACCCGGGCATCGGTGTACAGCCGGGCGATCGGGTATTCCATCATGTAGCCGTAGCCCCCGAACAGCTGCAGGCACCGGTCGACCACCCGCTGCTGCATCTCGGTGCAGAACAGTTTCACCCGCGCCGCATCCGGCCCGGAGAGCTCACCCTCGACGTGCAGCGCGACCGCGCGGTCGAGCATCACCTGGGCCGCCTCGACTTCGGTGGAACAGGCCGCGAGCTCGAACTTGGTGTTCTGAAAAGATGAGACCGGCGTGCCGAACGCCTTGCGGTCGCGGGTGTAGTCGATCGCCGCGACGATGGCCGAGCGCGCCTGCGCGACCGACCCGACGGCCACCGTCAACCGCTCCTGGGCCAGGTTGTGCCCCAGATAACCGAACGCCTCGTCGACCTCGCCCAGCACGTTGGCGGCGGGCACCCGGACATCGACGAACGACAGCTCGGCGGTGTCCTGCACCTTGCAGCCCATCTTCTCCAGCTCCCGGCCGCGGGTGAACCCGGCCATGCCGTCCTCGACCACCAGCAGGGTCAGCCCCTTGCGGCGGTTGTCCGGATCGGTGGAGGTGCGGGCCACCACGATGACCAGGTCGGCCTGCATCCCGCCGGTGATGAAGGTCTTCGCCCCGTTGACGATGAAATGGTCCCCGTCCCGGACGGCCGTGGTGCGCATCCCGGCCAGATCCGACCCGGTGCCGGGCTCGGTCATCGCGATCGCGGTCAGCAGCTTGCCCGAGGCCAGCCCGGGGAACCACCGGTCACGCTGCTCGGCGTTGGCGTAGTGCAGGAAGTACGGCAGGATCACCTCCAGCTGGGTGCGCACGGTCGACAACGTCACCAGCGCCCGGGCGGCCTCCTCCTGCAGCACCACGTTGTAGCGGTAGTCGGGCTGACCACCACCGCCGTACTCCTCCGGGATGGCGACGCCGAGCATGCCGAGCGAACCCATCCTCTCGAAGACCTCACGCGGCATCCGGCCGCCCTTCTCCCAGAGCGGATAGTCCGGGACGACTTCCTTGTCGACGAAGTCGCGGGCGAGCTCACGGAACGCCTCGTGGTCCTCGGTGAACAGATCTCTACGCACGTCAGCCTCTCCTGCGTTCTGTCTACGCGATCAGTTCGACGAGCGTGGCGTTGGCGGTGCCACCGCCCTCGCACATCGTCTGCAGACCGAAACGAATCCCGTTGTCTCGCATGTGATTGACCATCCGCGTCATCAGCACCGCACCCGATGCGCCCAGCGGATGCCCGAGTGCGATGGCCCCTCCGAGGGGGTTGAGCCGCTCCTCGGCGCCGCCGGTCTCGGCCAGCCAGGCCAACGGCACCGGCGCGAACGCCTCGTTCACCTCGTACACCCCGACCTCGTCCAGGCTCACCCCGGACTTGTGCAGCACCTTCTCCGTCGCCGGGATCGGGCCGGTCAGCATCAGCACCGGATCCGCCCCGGTGACCGCGCCGCCGCGGTAACGCGCGATCGGTGTCAGACCCAGCGAAACCGCGTTGTCCTCGGCCATGATCAGCAGCGCCGCCGCCCCGTCGGAGATCTGTGACGAGTTTCCCGCGTGGATGACACCGTCCTCCTTGAAGGCGGGCTTCAGGCCGGCCAGCTTCTCGGGCGTGGAGCCACGGCGGATTCCCTCGTCCGCCGAAACCGGCCCGGCATCGGTGAGGACCGGATGAATCTGTGACTCGAACGCCCCGGCATCCTGGGCGGCAGCGGCCAGTTCGTGGGAGCGTGCCGAGTACTCGTCGAGCCGGGCGCGCGAAAAGCCCCACTTCTGGGCGATCAGTTCGGCCGAGATGCCCTGGTTGAACGAGAAATCACCGTAACGGGCAAGAACTTTCGGCCCGTAGGGCATCCCGGTCGAACGCGCCGCACCCAGCGGCACCCTGCTCATCACCTCGACCCCGCCGGCGACCACGACGTCCTGCTGGCCCGACATCACCGCCGCGACGGCGAAGTCGAGGGCCTGCTGACTGGAGCCGCAGGCCCGGTTGACGGTCGTGCCGGGGATGTGTTCGGGCCAGCCGGCGGCCAGCACCGAGTAGCGGCCGATGTTGCTGGACTGGTCGCCGACCTGGGAGACGCATCCCCACACCACGTCGTCGACGATGTCGGGGTCGATGCCGGCCCGTTCGACCAGTGCGTTGAGCACCACCGCGGACAGATCGGCGGCGTGCATGTCCGACAGACCGCCGTTGCGCTTCCCGACAGGGGTGCGCACCGCCTCCACGATCACGGTGTCGCGCATGTCTACTCCTTCGTCTTCGGATAGGGCGACCAGTCGCCGGTGAACACCGGGTCCCGCTTCTCGGCGAACGCCGCGTAGGCCTCCGCCGAGTCGGTCGTCGCGAAATTGCCGGGTTGCGCCCGGGCTTCGTTGGCCAATGCGTCCCGCAGGGTGGCGTTGGCCCCGTCGTTGAGCAGCGCTTTGCTCTGCGCCAGCGCGAAGGCCGGCCCCTGAGCGAGCCGCCGGGCCAGCCCGGTGACGAACTCGTCGATCTCGTCGGCGTCCTTGACCCAGGTGACCAGGCCCATCGAATGCGCCTCGGCCGCGTCGATCATGTCGGCCAGCAGCACCAGCCGCTTGGCCTGCTGCAAGCCGACCAACTTGGGCAACAGCCAGGACCCACCCAAGTCGACGGACAGTCCACGCTTGGCGAAGATCTGGCAGAACCGTGACTCCGGCGTCGCGACCACCAGATCGCAGCCCAGCGCCAGATTCCAGCCGGCACCGACGGCCACGCCGGTCACCTTCGCGATCGTCGGCACCGCCAGTTCGTGCAGCGCGAGCGCGACCTCGCTGAGGCGGCGCAGTTTGTGCCGCGGATGGATCGTCTCGCCGGTGCCGACGTCGGCTCCCGAGCAGAACGCGCCGCCCGCGCCGGTGATCACTAGGGCCCGCAGGTCGTCGCGGGCCGCCGCCCGCAGCGCGTCGGCCAGTTCCTCCCACAGCTGCGCATCGATCGCGTTGCGCCGGTGCGGCCGGTTGAGCGTCAGGGTGCGCACGCCGTCGTCATCGTCGACGAGCAGCACCCGCTCGTTGTCGGTCATCGTGCCGGTCCGATCACGCCACGCTCCCGCAACGCCTCGAGATCCTCGGCGCTGACACCGATCCCGGACAGCACGGCATCGGTGTGCTGGCCCAATGCCGGCACCGCACCCATCGGCGCCTCGTAGCCGTCGATCACCGCAGGTGGCAGCAGCGCCTGGATCGCGCCCCGCTCGGTCTGGACCTCACGCCAGCGGTCGCGCGCCTGCAGCTGCGGGTGGGCCACCACCTCGCTGGGGACGTTGTAGCGGGAGTTCCCGATCCCCGCGTCGTCGGCGGTCTTCTGGATGTCGGCGAGGTCATGCTCGGCGCACCAGGCGCCGATGGCCTCGTCGAGAACGGCTCGGTTCGCCACCCGGCCGGCGTTGGTGGCGAACCGCTCGTCGTCGGCCAGATCGTCGCGGCGCAGAATCTCTGTGGCGAGCCGCCGCCATTCGCCGTCGTTGGTGGTGCCCAGCACGACCGTCTGCCCGTCGGCGGTGGCATAGGAACCGTAGGGGGCCACCGCGGGTGAGCTCATGCCGAGGGGCTGTTGGTCGATCCCGGAGTGCTGGGTGTAGGTGAGCTGGTATCCCATCACGTCCATCATCGTGTCGAACAGGCTGACCGCCACTCCCCCACCGCCGGAGCGTCGGCCGGTGTCGCGGGCGTAGAGCAGTGCCATGATCGACAGCGCCGAGTACAGACCGGAGGAGACATCGGCCACCGGCGGGCCGGGTTTGGCCGGCGCCCCGGCCTGCCCGGTCACCGCGCAGGTGCCGGACTCGGCCTGGATGAGCAGGTCATAGGCCCGCTTGTGCGACAACGGCCCGCCCGGGCCGTACCCGTCGATCTCGACGGCGATCACCTCGGGGTGACGCTCGGCCATGTCCGCCGGGGTGATTCCCAGCCGCGCGGTCGATCCCGGCGCCAGGTTCGACACCAGCACATCGGCCTCGCCGAGCAACCGGTGCAGCAGATCGAGTCCCTCGGGGGACTTCAGGTTGATCGCCACCGACTCCTTGTTGCGGTTGCACCAGACGAAATGCGCGGCCAGACCACCGGGCCCGAGCACGACGTCGTCGTAGTAGCGGGCGAAGTCGCCCCCCTTGGGGTTCTCCACCTTGATCACCCGGGCGCCGAAGTCGGACAGCACCCGGGTGCACATCGGCGCGGACACGGCCTGTTCCAGTGTCACCACGGTGATGCCGGACAGCGGGCCGGCAGCCTTGTTATCGGCGGTCATGAACCACTACATAACCATCCCGCCGTCGACCGGCAGCACCTGGCCGGTGACGTAGGACGCAGCGTCGGAGGCCATGAACACGAACGCCCCCGCGACCTCCGCGGGCTCGGCCCAGCGCTTCATCGGGATGCGGTTCATCATGTTGGCGGCGAACTTCTCGTTGGTACGGATCGTCTCGGTCATCGGGGTGGCCGCAAGCGGGGCCAGCGCATTGACCGTGATGCCCTTGGTCGCCAACTCCCGGGCCAGCGATTTGGTGAACCCGATGATGCCGGCCTTGGCGGCCGAGTAGTTGACCTGCCCGAGGGTGCCGGTCAGCCCCGCGGCCGAGGTGACGTTGACGATGCGCCCGCTGCCGTCGGTCGGGATGTACGGCAGCGCGGCCTGGGTGACGTTGAACGCCCCCATCACGTGGATGTCGAACAGCAGCCGGAACGTCTCCTGGGTGGTCTTGTCGAACATAGCGGGTTTGGTGACGCCGGCGTTGTTGACCACGATGTGCAGCGACCCGCCGGCCAGGGCGGCGGCCTGTGCCGCCGCGGCATCGGCGGAGTCGCGATCGGACACATCCAACGCGGTCGCTTCGGCACGGCCACCTTCATCCGAGATACCTTCGGCCACAGCGGCTGCGGCGTCGGGGTCCAGGTCGGTCACCAACACCGCCGCACCGGCACCTGCCAGCGCGGCGGCGACCGCCGAACCGATTCCACCGGCGGCGCCGGTCACCAGCGCGGATCGACCGGTGAGGTCGAAATAACCCATCGAGAAGCTCCTGGCTCAGTAGCTGCGCGGCAAGCCGAGCACGTGCTCACCGAGGAAGTTCAGGATCATCTCCTGACTCACCGGCGCGATCTTCATCAAGCGCGACTCCCGGAAGTACCGCGAGACGTTGTACTCCTCGGAGTAACCCATGCCGCCGTGCAGCTGCAGCGCGCGGTCGGCAGCGCCGAAACCGGCGTCGGCACAGAGATACTTGGCCGTGTTGGCTTCCCGGCCGCACGGCTTGCCGTTGTCGTAGAGCCAGGTGGCCTTGCGCAGCACCAACTCCGCGGCGTCGAGGCGGGCCAGCGAGTCCGCCAGCGGGAACTGCAACCCCTGGTTCATCCCGATGGGCCGGTCGAACACATATCGTTCGTTGCCGTACTTGACGGCTTTCTCCAGCGCGACCCGACCGATGCCCAGCGCCTCAGCGGCGATCAGCATCCGCTCCGGGTTCAGGCCATCGAGGATGTACTTGAAGCCCTTGCCCTCTTCGCCGACCCGGTCTGCGACCGGCACCATCAGGTCGTCGATGAACAGCTCATTGGAGCTCACCGCGTTACGGCCCATCTTGTTGATCGGCCGGATGTCCACGTTGTCGCGATTCAGGTCCGTCATGAACAGCGTCATGCCGTCGGTCTTCTTGGCGCCACGCTTGGCCAGCTCGTCGGGTGTCTCGGTGCGGGTCAGCAGCAGGATCTTCTCCGACTCCAGCGCCTTGGAGATCCAGACCTTGCGACCGTTGACCCGATAGTGGTCGCCTTCGCGTTTGGCGAAGGTCGTGATCCGGCTGGTGTCGAGGCCGGCTCCGGGCTCGGTGACACCGAAGCAGACGTGCAGGTCTCCGTCGACGATACGGGGCAGGGTGCGGGCCTTGAGTTCATCGGATCCGTGTTTGACCACGGGCTGCATACCGAAGATCGACAGGTGGATCGCACTGGCGGCGTTCATCGCGCCACCGGAGCGGGCCACCTCCTCGAGCAGCAGGGTGGCCTCGGTGATGCCCAGGCCGTGGCCGCCGTATTCCTCGGGGATGGTCATGCCGAGCCAGCCGCCCGAGGCGATGGCGTCGTAGAACTCCTGCGGGAACTCGTGGGCCTGATCCTTGGCCATCCAGTAGTGGTCGTCGAACTTGCCCGCGAGTTCGGCCACGGATTTGCGGATCAGCTCCTGATCCTCGGTCAGCTCAAAACTCATGCCGCCCGGCATCGCCGTCTCTCCTTGTTCTCTTCCCCGCCGAAACGGCATTCCAGCAGCGGCTCACTCGAACTTTCGCTGCCGGAATGTTATTTCGGCGAAATGGGTGGTGTTCAGTCCTTGTTGCCGGTCAGCTCTTTGGCGCTGGCCGCGAAGTCGGCGAACGAGGTGCTGCCGGACTTCTCCTTGTTCGACAGTGCCTGGATGGAGACGTCGTGGCCTTCGGCGGCTTTGCGTAGCGCGCCGATGGTGGCCTGTTCTTTGGAGATGTGGGTGAACGGGTCCCAGTTGTACCAGCGCATCGCGTTTTCGTAGGTCATCTTGTTGATCTCGGCATCAGGCACGTTGTTGGTGGTGAACACCTCGGCCAGCTGCTCGGGGGCCCCCGGCCACATCGAATCACTGTGCGGGTAGTCGGCTTCCCAGCAGATGTTGTCGATCCCGATCTCGTTGCGCGTGGACACCCCGACCGGATCGGCGATGAAACAGGTCAGGAAATGCTCCCGGAACACCTCCGAGGGCAACTTGCCCCCGAAATCCTGACCCGTCCACGTCGAATGCATCTCATAGGTGCGATCCACCCGCTCCAGGAAATACGGAATCCAACCCGTACCGCCCTCACTCAACGCGATCTTCAAACTCGGATACTCCTTGATCGGACGCGACCACAACAGATCCGCCGCCGCCTGCACGATGTTCATCGGCTGCAACGTGATCATCACATCCATCGGCGCATCCGGAGCCGTGATCGCCAACCGCCCCGAGGACCCGATATGGACGTTGAGCACCGTGTCGGTCTCGACCAACGCCTCCCACATCGGCTTCCAATACTCGAAATCATGAAACGACGGATACCCCATCGCCGACGGATTCTCCGAAAACGTCAACGAATGCACCCCCCGGGCAGCGTTACGCCGAATCTCGGCCGCACACGCATGCGGATCCCAGATCACCGGCAACGTCATCGGAATGAACCGCGCCGGATACGCCCCGCACCACTCCTCGACATGCCAATCGTTGTAGGCCTGC